>NZ_JBFAIP010000013.1:0-129631 GCF_040654775.1 Streptomyces sp. NPDC050636 | reverse complement strand
ACATATCTGGCGTTGACTTTTGGCACGCTGTTGAGTTCTCAAGGAACGGACGCTTCCTTTGTGCCTTATCGGTTCTGATTGACTCAGTACCGGGCTCTCCGGGCGCTTCCCTTCGGTCTTGCGTTTCCGACTCTATCAGATCCTCGCGGTCCTGAATTTCGCCGGTGCGATTCGGCCTTTCGGCTTCTTCGCGTTTCCAACCTTACCAGATCCGTTTCCGTCTCCGGCCCCTGTTGGAGCGGGGTGGACCGTCCGGCTTTCGCTTTTCGGCCTTTCCGACTTTATCAGGTTCAGTCCGTCCCGTTTCCGGTCCGAATTTACTTCCGATGAACCCGTCGAATGGGTTTGCCTTTCGGCGTAGTCACTACTTTAGCGGTTTCCCTCTGCGGCTCATAATCGGGCCGCGGGGATCGAATTTCGGCAACGCGAAATAGGACCCCGGATTGGGGAGTCGTTCGTAGTGGTTGGTTTCGCCGCCTGGCGGTCTGCGCAGATAGCGCTGCCCGTCTCCAGCGGCTCGGGCTACGTTAGGCGGTCGTCATGGCAGAGTCAAGTTGCTGAAGTCGCGCGGCGACGCGGGGTGTGCCGACGGTACGGACTGACGGTCGGGTCACCGGAGATCCAGTAACGCCAGGGGTGATCGGCCCCGTCGCCGCCGACTCCGGTGCGCGGGCCGTTGCGTACCTGGTCAGAGGCGGCCGGGCGGCCGTGCAGTACGGAGAGGGGGGCGCTGCCGCCGGTGCAGAGATCGGTGCCGTCGAGGGTGCGGTCGATGTCGAGGGCGGTGGCCAAGCGTGCCGGGCCCTTGGCCAGTTCGTTGCTGTTGCGGGCCTTGGGGCGGCGGCCGGATGCCAGCTGCCTACCGGTGAGGATCTCGCCGGCGCGCAGTAGGACCCCGCTCGCCTGGCCCTCAGGGCAGCAGACCAGGTTGAGGCTGAACCACATGCCGTAGATGAAGTAGACGTACGCGTGGCCGGGCGGGCCGAACATCGCGGCGTTGCGTGCGGTACGGCCGCGGTAGGCGTGCGAGCCGGGGTCGGTCTCGCCGTCGTATGCCTCGACCTCGGTCAGACGGAGCTCGATGCGGCCGTCGGGAGTGTTGCGGACGAGCGTGCGGCCGAGGAGATCAGGGGCGACGTCCTGAACGGGGCGGTCGAAGAAGTCGCGGGTGAGCGGCATACGTTCCGGTACGTCGGTCATGCGCCCCGAGGGTAGTGCAGCCGGTGGGGCGGGCGGCTGGCCATGGAGGTGCCCGGGTTGGGAAGGTGTGGCCGTGGAACCGGCCCGCGCCGTTTCGCGTTCGTAGGAATCAAGCCGATTCGTAGGAATCAAGCCGAGATCTCGGCGAGCTATACAAAGCACAGGCGTTCTGCCTGGGGAGGACGAGCATGGGGTTCAAGAAGCTGCTGGCGAGCATGGGAGCCGGGGGCGCGTCGGTGGAGACGGTGCTCTTCGAGGAGAACGTCGTCCCGGGTGGAGTCGCGCAGGGTGAGGTGCGGGTCCAGGGCGGATCCGTGGCACAGGACATCCAGGGGCTGTCCGTCGGCCTGCAGGCACGCGTCGAGGTGGAGACCAGCGACGGAGAGCACAAGCGGGACATCGAGTTCACCAAGCTGCAGGTGGGTGGCGCGTTCCAGGTGCAGCCGGGTGCCACGCACACCGTGCCGTTCGGTCTGGAGATTCCGTGGGAGACGCCGATCACGACGTTCCTGGGGACGCATCTGACCGGTATGAGCGTCGGGGTGACGACTGAGCTGGCGATCGCCCGCGCGGTGGACTCCGGTGACCTCGACCCGGTGAATGTGCACCCGCTGCCGGCGCAGCAGGCGATTCTGGACGCGTTCGGCCGGCTCGGGTTCCGGTTCAAGGGTGCCGACCTGGAGCAGGGGCACATCCGGGGGACGCGGCAGAAGCTGCCGTTCTACCAGGAGATCGAGTTCTACGCGCCGCAGCAGTACCGCGGGCTGAACCAGGTCGAGCTGTCGTTCGTCGCCGACGACCACGAGATGGACGTGGTGCTGGAGATGGACAAGAAGCCGGGGCTTTTCACCGGGGGCACGGACTCGTACCGGCAGTTCACGGTCGGCCTCAACGACTTCGAGGGAACCGACTGGGCGGCTTACCTCAACCAGTGGCTGGCGGAGGTCGGCGGCCAGCGGAACTGGCTCTAACCTGGCCGGACAGGTGTCAGCAAGCGACCAGGAGGTATCGAGTGTCCGAGCTGAAGCGGCGGCCGCTCCCGCACGATTTCCATCCGCCGGTGCCGGAGTTCACGGTGCTGAGCGATGAGGTGGAGCCGGGTGGGACGCTGCGGCCGGAGCAGGTCCACGCCGAGGGGAACCGTTCGCCGCAGCTGCGGTGGGAGGGTGCTCCTGCGGGGACGAAGAGCTATGCGGTCACCTGCTATGACCCGGACGCGCCGACCGGCAGTGGTTTCTGGCACTGGTCGCTGTTCGACATCCCGGCGTCGGTGACGGAGCTGCCGGCCGGCGCCGGGTCCGGTGACATGAAGGGGCTGCCCGAGGGGGCCGTTCATGTCCGTAACGACTACGGGACGCGGGATTTCGGTGGCGCGGCGCCTCCGCCCGGGGACGGTCCGCACCGTTATGTGTTCACCGTGTACGCGGTGGACCAGGAGAAGCTCGGTCCTGATGCCGATGTCTCGCCTGCGGTGGTGGGTTTCAAACTGCGGTTCCACGCGCTCGGGCGGGCTCAGCTGATCGCCGAGTACGAGGTTCCCGCTGCGGGCTGAACGCCCGTAATTCCGTTGCGCCCCGGCGCTCCTCGCACGCAGAGTGGTACCTGGCTGACGGCCTGCTAAAGCCGTCGGGCAGCTGGTACCGCAGTGGCGGGAGCGGCGGGGCGCAGGTGTGTCGTCCACCGTTCGCCGGAGTCCGGACTCGTGTCGGACGTCCTCGCCGGCTGCCGTTCGCTCCGGATCCCGTGTGTTCACGGGGGCGGGATCCGGAGCGCACCCATTTTCTGCCGCGCTCGGCGCCTTGGAATTCCGGCGCGCGCGTGTTCGTATCGCCTCTTCTTCGTCTTGCGATCACTTTCCATTTCCCTTGTGGCAGAGGGAAATTGCGTTGTCCGGGGAATACCTACCGCTGCACAGTGGAGCCAATTCGCCACGGGGGCGAACGGGTCCGGGAGGTGGACGGGATGCGCGAGACGCTGGTTCTGAACGCGAGCTTCGAGCCGCTGTCGACGGTGTCGCTGCGGCGTGCGGTGGTGCTGGTCATGCAGGACAAAGCCGTGGTCGAGCACGCACATCCGGGGCTGCGCATCCGGGCCGCTTCGGTGGATGTGCCGGTGCCTCGGGTGATCAGGCTCAGCAGATACGTACGGGTGCCGTTCCGAAGACAGGCGGCGTGGTCGCGGCGGGGTGTGCTGGTGCGGGACCAGCACCGGTGTGCGTACTGCGACCGGCGGGCGACGACCGTGGACCACGTCGTACCGCGGTCTCACGGCGGTGGGGACACCTGGCTGAATACCGTCGCCTCCTGCGCCGAGGACAATCACCGCAAAGCAGACCGTACGCCGGAGCAGGCGGGGATGCGGCTGCTCCGGCGGCCGTTCGAGCCGACGCCGGCGGATGCGCTGGTCTCGGCGCTCGGAGTGTCCGTACGTGAGGAGCTGCCGGACTGGCTGGCGGCACTGCCGGCCTGACCGCGTACCGGATCACCGAACGGAAAGATCGCCCAACTCGCCTTATCTGATGACGAGTTGGACGATGGCCACCAGGCCGACGGCGACGATGACGGCGCGCAGGGCGGTGGGCGGCAGGCGCCGGCCCACCGTCGCGCCGATCTGGCCGCCGAGGGCCGAGCCGACGGCGATGAGGAGGACGGCGCTCCAGGCGAAGTCGGCGACGAAGAGGAAGAAGATCGCCGCGACGCCGTTGACGAGGGCGGCGAGGACGTTCTTGAGAGCGTTGACACGCTGTAGGTCCTCGTTGAGGAGCAGGCCCATCAGCGAGAGGTAGAGGACGCCCTGGGCAGCGCCGAAGTAGCCGCCGTACATGCTGGCGAGCAGCAGGCCGGTGAGCAGGGCGATGCCGCCGTCGCGAGGTCCGGTGGTGCCCTTGCGGGCGCGGCGGGCACGGAGCGCGACGGAGAGCCGGGGCTGTGCGATGACGAGCACCAGGGCGAGGGCGATCAGGGCGGGCACGATCGTGTCGAAGGCGCTGGACGGCAGTGCGAGCAGCAGGATCGCGCCGGCCAGGCCGCCGATGAGGGCGACGGCGCCGAAGCGCAGGGCGCGGCGGTGCTGGCCGCTGAGTTCGCGGCGGTAGCCGATGGCGCCGCTGATCGAGCCGGGCACCAGGCCGAGAGTGTTGGAGACGTTGGCCGTGACGGGTGGCAGGCCGACGGCCAGCAGCACGGGGAAGGTGATCAGCGTTCCGGAACCGACGATGGTGTTGATGGTGCCGGCTCCGATGCCGGCTGCGAAGACTGCGACTGCTTCCCAGATGGACAAGGCCATCTCCTCACATGATCAGGGTGTGCCTCCCCGCCATGAAGGTCGAGGGGCCACCACTGATCATGCACGAGGGTGTGCGGGCGTCAGTCGATCGGGGGCGCTTCGCGGTTCGGTGCGCTGGGCTTCGTGAGGCCGCCGCCCGCGGGGTTGAAGTTGCCGATGGCGCCGCCGAGGCCCTTGAGGGCGTCGCCGATCTCGCTGGGCACGATCCAGAGCTTGTTGGCGTCGCCTTCGGCGATCTTCGGGAGCATCTGGAGGTACTGGTAGGAGAGCAGCTTCTGGTCCGGGTCTCCGGCGTGGATGGACTCGAAGACCACCCGGATCGCCTGGGCCTCACCCTCGGCGCGCAGGGCCGCGGCCTTGGCCTCACCCTCGGCGCGCAGGATCGAGGACTGCTTCTCACCTTCGGCGGTGAGGATCTGGGACTGCCGGACACCTTCGGCCTGGAGGATCGCGGCGCGCTTGTCCCGGTCGGCGCGCATCTGCTTCTCCATCGAGTCCTGGATGGAGGTCGGCGGCTCGATGGCCTTGAGCTCGACGCGGTTGACGCGGATGCCCCACTTGCCGGTGGCCTCGTCCAGGACGCCGCGGAGCGCCGCGTTGATCTCCTCACGGGAGGTCAGGGTCCGCTCCAGGTCCATGCCGCCGATGATGTTCCGCAGGGTGGTGACGGTGAGCTGCTCGATGGCCTGGATATAGCTGGCGACTTCGTACGTCGCGGCACGGGCGTCGGTGACCTGGTAATAGATGACCGTGTCGATGTTGACGACGAGGTTGTCCTGGGTGATCACCGGCTGCGGCGGGAACGGTACGACCTGTTCGCGGAGGTCGATGCGGTTGCGGATGGAGTCGATGAACGGGACGACGATGTTCAGGCCGGCGTTGAGCGTGCGGGTGTAGCGGCCGAAGCGTTCGACGATGGCGGCGCTGGCCTGCGGGATGACCTGGATCGTTTTGATGAGTGCGATGAACACGAGCACCACCAGGATGATCAGGACGATGATGATCGGTTCCACAGCGGCTCCCGTACCCTTCGTTCACTGGTCCGTGCCGGCCGTTGTCGACCGGCTTACAGGTTGATCAGTCTTTCAGAGTCGTGGCTCGTCGCGCAGCGTGTTCAGGTCAGATGACGACCGCGGTGGCGCCTTCGATCTCCACGACGTCGACCTGCTGGCCGGGTTCGTAGACCTGGTCGGTGTCGAGGGCGCGCGCGGACCAGACCTCGCCGGCGAGTTTGATGCGGCCGCCATCGGCGTCGACCCGTTCCAGGACCGTGGCGCTCTTGCCCTTGAGCGCGTCGATTCCCGATGCCAGTTGCGGGCCCTGGCCGCGGTGGCGCTTGGCGATGGGGCGCACGACGGCGATCAGCGCGACCGATACGGCGGAGAACACGATGACTTGAAGGACGGTGCCGCCACCGACTCCTGCGGTGACGGCACCGGCGACGGCGCCGACCGCGAGCATCCCGAATTCGGGCATCGCGGTCACGACGAGAGGAATACCCAGCCCTACGGCGGCGATCAGCCACCACACCCATGGATCCACGGCTTCATGGTAGATCCGCGAAGCGGCACGGGACAGGGCACGATCGGTCAGCGGCGGTCAGGACAGGGGAAGGCCCTGAGCGGTCCAGCGGTCGCCGTTGCGCTCGACGATCAGCGGCAGGCCGAAGCAGTGCGAGAGGTTGCTGGAGGTGAGTTCGAGGTCGAGCGGACCAGCGGCCAGCACCTTGCCCTGGCGGATCATCAGGACGTGGGTGAAGCCGGGGGCGATCTCCTCGACGTGATGCGTGACCATGATCATCGAGGGTGCGTACTGGTCGCGGGCGAGGCGGCCGAGGCGGCGCACCAGGTCCTCGCGGCCGCCCAGGTCGAGGCCCGCGGCCGGCTCGTCGAGGAGGAGCAGCTCGGGGTCGGTCATCATCGCGCGGGCGATCAGGGTGCGCTTGCGCTCGCCCTCGGAGAGGGTGCCGAACTTCCGGTCGAGGTAGTCGTTCATGCCGAGGCGGTCGAGGAAGGCGCGGGCGCGCTGCTCGTCGACGTCCTCGTAGTTCTCCTGCCAGTGCGCGGTCATGCCGTACGCGGCGGTGAGCACGGTCTGCAGGACGGTCTGGCTGCGCGGCAGCTTGTCGGCGAGTGCGATGCCGGCGATGCCGATGCGCGGGCGGAGGTCGAAGACGTCGACCTTGCCGAGCTGCTCACCGAGGATCGTGGCGTTGCCGGTGGTCGGGAAGAGGTAGCTGGACGCAACGTTCAGGAGGGTGGTCTTGCCGGCGCCGTTGGGGCCGAGGATCACCCAGCGCTCCCCCTCCTTCACCGACCAGGAGACCTGCTCCACCAGAGCCCGTCCTTCGCGGACCACGGATACGTCCACCAGCTCCAGTACATCGCTCATGAGCGCGTTGTCTCCCATTGCATCTCGGCGTCGCGTGCGCCTGCCGGCGCATCCCCCCAGCAAACCTACGCCACTCGTTGTCAGTGCCGTTCCCTAGGCTGGGGACCATGCTGGATGAACCTCGATCAGGACGGCTGGCGTCATGGGGAAATGCCCTATTGGCCGGACTTGTCTCACCTGATGAAGCCGCGCACCGGATCGCGGACGATGACGCGGTGCACCGCGTGGATGGGCTGCCCGGGGAGGAGGCACCGGTCGGGCTGACGCTCGCGTTGGGGCGGCTGCGGGCGCTCGGGGCCGTCGGCCTGCGGGTGGCGCTGCCGGCGCCGGGACATCCGCTGGGGCTGAGCGGCCCGCCGGAATTCAACGCGC
Source organism: Streptomyces sp. NPDC050636 (assembly GCF_040654775.1). NCBI lineage: Bacteria > Bacillati > Actinomycetota > Actinomycetes > Kitasatosporales > Streptomycetaceae > Streptomyces > Streptomyces sp. NPDC050636. The sequence goes on along the minus strand of NZ_JBFAIP010000013.1, from coordinate 122,383 downwards.
GGGCGCTGGAGGCCGAGGAGGCGGTGCTTGCCGTGGGGGCCGGTCTGGGGCTGGTTCCGGAGATATACGAGGCCGGGCCGGAGGGCGGCACCGGTCCCGATGTGCATGTGGAGGTGGTCTGGCACTGCCTGCCGGTGCGGGACGCGCCGCCCGCCGATGTGCCGTCGCTGGGCGAGGCGGAGCGGGAGCTGGCGGAGGCGCTGCGGGACGCGACCGAGGTGCTCTCGAAGCTGGATGTGGCCGGGGCCGGTCCGATCGCGCAGGCGGCCCTGGAGGTGTACCGGGCGCGGGCGGAAGCCGGCCGGCAGGTACTGGCTCCTGGGTATCCGCCGCGCGCGGTACGGGTATTGGAGCTGGCGCAGCGGGTGGGCGCGCTCATCGACATCGCGCGGCAGGGCGGCGACGGCAGGGAGCACGGCGGTGCGGTGAGCTCGTCGGAGATCGCGGCCCGTGCCGAGGCGCTGCGGCCGGTGGAGCGTACGGCCCGGCGGGCGCAGGTGGCGGCGTACAACTCCGCGGTGGAGGAGCGGGAGCGGCGCCGGGGGTGAAGGGGGCGGGGCCCGGACGGAGAAGGCCCCGCCGTACCGCAGCGCGGTCGGCGGGGCCTTGGGAGGGGAGATGCGGTCCCGGCGTTCCCCTCGGGGTGAACAGCCCTGGTCACAGGCAGGGCTGTTCGGTATGGGGTCGAGCAACCTCAGTCGTTCGAGCTGGTGTTGTCGAAGGTGGGGTTGAGCGCACCGATGATGTTGGCGCTGTTGCCGGTGGCGTTCACGGGGACGTGCACGGGGGCCTGGACCTGGTTGCCCGATCCGACGCCAGGGGAGTTGGTGGCCTTGCCGTCGGCGTCCGCGGCGAACGCGGAACCGGCGGCGGCACCAAGAGCGAGACCGGTGGCGGCGAGGACCAGTGCGGCCTTCTTGGCGGTGTTCATGAAACGGATTCCTTAGGGGGTGACACTGGCCACGTGACGGTGGCTGTGTGGCGGGGATCGGCCGAGCGTCCAGGGGCTGACGGGGCAGAGCCGGCAAGGCCGATCCGATCTTCCCCTGAGGATTGAACAGCCCCGGTCAGGCGGGACTGTTCAATCCTTGGTGGCAGCCTCAGTTGTTCTCGCAGATGTTCTCGGTGTTGGGGCTGAGCACGGTGACGGCGTCGATGCTGTCGCCGCAGACGTTCGCGCCGACCTGCACCGGGGCCTGCACGACGTTGCCCGAGAGGATGCCGGGGGAACCGATGGCCGCGCCCTGCGCGCCGCCGGTGGCGAACGCGGAACCGGCGGCGGCACCGAGGGCGAGACCGGTGGCGGCGAGAACGAGGGCGGCCTTCTTGGCGGTGTTCATGGAAGCGTGTTCCTCACTTGGCGGCACGGGGCCGGAATATCAGTGGCTGTGGAGAGGGGGACCGGCCGCACGTCCAGGAGTTGGCGGGGCCGGTCCGGGCCGCGCGGATCATGCGGTCGCGCGGGTCATACCGATCGTGCGGCAGCCTGCGATCAGTTGTTCTGGCAGGTGTTGCCGAAGTTCGGGCTGAGCAGACCGACGACGGTGGCGGAGTTGCCACAGACGTTCGCGCCGACCTTCACCGGAACCTGCAGGACGTTGCCGGAGGCGATGCCGGGAGAGTTCAGCGCCGTGGCATCGGCCTGGCTGTGCGCGGAGGCGACACCGGCACCGGCGACAGCGAGCCCGCCCGCCGCGATCGTGATGGCCGCTACCCGCTTGATGTTCTTCACTTCTCTTGCTCCTCGTTGCCGTTGCCGTGACCAGTCCGCCACGACTGCACTGGAAAACGGCTCCGGAGCGAGAGGGATACGCCGTGTGGGCTACGTCTACACGACAGTATGAATCTCGGACCGGGGGGCGACGTTCTGCTTGACGCATTGTCGTATGGAAGATCCGCCGAACCCCCAGGCCCCGTACGGAACTCAGGCCCCAATACCGTGCCTGACCGCCCACAACGCGGCCTGCGTCCGGTCGGCGAGGTCCAACTTCATGAGGATGTTCGAGACATGCGTCTTGACGGTCTTCTCGGAGAGCACCAGCGCGCGGGCGATCTCACGGTTGGAGCGGCCGTCCGCGATCAGGCCGAGTACCTCGCGCTCCCGCTCGGTGAGTGAAGTGCCGCGCCCCTGGCCGTTGTTGCCCTCGTCCTGGGACAGCAGGGCGCCGGCGACCTCGGGCTGGAGCAGGACATGCCCCGCGTGCACGGAGCGGATGGCGCCGGCCAGCGCCTCCGGATCGATGTCCTTGTAGACATAGCCCGCCGCACCCGCACGCAGCGCCGGGACGACGGTGCGCTGTTCGGTGAAGCTGGTGACGATCAACACCCGTGCGGGGTTGGCCAGTTCGCGGAGCTTCCGCAGCGCCTCGATGCCGTCCATGCCGGGCATCTTGACGTCCATCAGGACGACGTCCGGGCGCAGCTGTTCGGCGGCGGCGACGCCCTCGGCGCCGTCCGAGGCCTCCCCCACCACCTCGATGTCGTCCTGGACCTCCAGGAACGTCCGCAGTCCGCGGCGTACGACCTGGTGATCGTCCACAAGCAGTACGCGGATGGGGCCGTTGTCAGCCACCGGGCACCTCCATCTCGACAGCGGTGCCCTTGCCGGGCTCCGACTCCACGGTGAGCTTTCCGCCGACGCCGCCGGCACGGTCCCGCATCGAGACCAGGCCGAGGTGCCGACCGGCCCGGCGGACCGTGCCGGTGTCGAAGCCTTGGCCGTCGTCGGCGACGCGCAGCAGTACTCCCTGGCCGTTCCGGGCGAGGGTCACCTCGACGTGCTCGGCACCGGAGTGCCGCAGGGCGTTGTGCAGCGCCTCCTGGGCGACCCGGAGCAGCGCTTCCTCCTGGGCGGCCGGCAGTGCGCGGATCCCCTGGGCGGCGAAGGTGACGCGCGCGGTGTGGGCGCGGTCCAGGACCTGGGCGTGGGAGCGGAGGGTGGCGACCAGGCCGTCCTCGTCGAGGGCCGCGGGCCTCAACTCGACGACGGCGGCGCGCAGTTCGTCGGCAGCCTCCGCGGCCAGCGCGGCGACCTGGTGGAGCTCGCCCTTGGCGCGGGCCGGGTCGCGGTCGACCAGTGCGGCGGCGGCCTGGGCGGTCAGCCGGAGCGAGAACAGCTTCTGGGAGACCGCGTCGTGCAGTTCGTGGGCCAGGCGGGCGCGCTCCCCCGCGATGGTGAGCTCGCGGCTGCGCTCGTAGAGGCGGGCGTTGGTCAGGGCGATGGCGGCGTGCTGGGCGAGTATGCCGAGCAGCCGCTCGTCGTCCTCGGTGAAGCCACAGCGGCCGTCCTGCTTGGCACAGCGCTTGTTGGCCAGGAAGAGGGCGCCGAGGATCTCGTCGCCGTCGGCGACCGGCAGGCCGAGGAAGTCGGACATGTCCGGGTGGGCCGCGGGCCAGCCGCCGAAACGGGGGTCATTGCGGACGTCGGCGAGACGCTCGGGGGTGGCGTTGTGCAGCATCGCGGCGAGGATGCCGTGCTGGCGGGGCAGCGGGCCGATGGCCTTCCACTGCTCGCTGCTGACGCCGTCCACCACGAACTGGGCGAAGCCGCCGTGATCGTCGGGCACGCCCAGTGCGGCGTACTCGGCGTCCAGCAGCTCACGGGCCGAGGCGACGATCGTCTTGAGGACGTCGCGCACCTCAAGATGCCTGCTCATCGCCAGGATCGCGGTGCTCACCGCGGGGATCCCGGCTCCCGGTCCATTGGTCATGGCCTCACCGTACCGGCGGGGTGACCTGCCTGTATCGGTCCACCGGAGGCCCCCGCCTACGTCCCCCGGCCTAGGCCGAATGCCCTGGCCACGGCCCGCCCGGCGCCCGACGCCCGGGGAAAGTCCGGTTCCTAGCGTGAAGGCGAGGGCACAGGGCAGTCGCCCCGCCCGGAAAAGGGGACGCGATCATGCCGGTAGCGATCATCACGGGGGCATCGAAGGGGCTGGGCCGGGCGCTCGCCGCGGCGCTGGCCGGGCGGGGCTGGGATCTGGTGGTGGACGCCAGATCGGCCGGACCGCTGGAGGCGGCGGCGCGGGAGCTGCGGAGGACTGGGGTGCGGGTGGTGGCGCTGCCCGGGGACGTGGCGGACGGCGCGCACCGGGCGGCTCTGGTGGCGGCGGCCCGTGAGTGGGGCAGGCTCGATCTGCTGGTGAACAACGCGAGCGTGCTGGGCGCCGCGCCACTGGTGCGGCTGTCGGGGCATGCGCTGGACGGGTTGCGGGCGGCGCTGGAGGTGAACGTGGTGGCGCCGCTGGGTCTCGCACAGGAGGCGCTGCCCCTACTGCGCACTTCATCCCATTTGCCCGCTTATGCAGGGGGCGTCGTTACAGGGGACGCCGACAAGGATGACGGCCATAAGGATTTGCACCCTTATATAGGGACAGGTGGGGCGATCCTGAACATCAGCTCGGATGCGGCCGTCGAGGCGTATGAGACCTGGGGTGGGTACGGGGCGACGAAGGCGGCGCTGGAGCGGCTGTCGGCGGTGCTGGCGGAGGAGGAGCCGGGGCTGCGGGTGTGGTGGGTGGACCCGGGCGATATGCGTACCGATCTGTACGCGGCGGCCGTCCCGGATGACGACGGTTCCGGGCGGCCGCTGCCGACCACGGTCGTCCCCGGACTGCTGCGGCTGCTCGACGGCCCGGCGGCAAGCGGTCGGTACGTGGCCGCGGATCTGCTGGACGGCGCCCGGTGATCGCGGATGCGCTGCGGGTCCCGGAGGAGCTCTCGGCCCGGGTGCCGGCCGAGCAGCGGGGCGCCGGTCTGGGCCGGGATGCCGTACGGCTGATGGTGAGCCGCGGTGCGGCCGAGGTCGGGCATCACGCATTCGATGAGCTGCCCGAGCTGCTGACGGCCGGGGATGTGCTGGTGGTGAACACCTCGCGGACGCTGCCGGCAGCGGTGGACGGCCGGATCGGGGACGGGCGCGGGCGCGGTGAACCGGTGGTGGTGCACTTCTCGACGCGGGCGGACCGGTGGCATCCGGCGGGCCGAGCGGTGGCGGGCTGCTGGACGGTCGAGCTGCGAAGCCCGGACGGGCGGGGCAGCAGCCGGCCGCGCGCCGGCGGTCCCGTCGGCGCGGTGGTGCGGCTGCCGGGCGGCGCGCGGCTGGCCCTCCAGGCCCCGGTGGACCCCGGAAACGTACGGCTGTGGTGGGCGCGAGTGTCGGGGAGCACCGGACCGGAGCTGATGCGGCGGTACGGGCGGCCGATCCGCTACGGCTACACGGACCGGGACCAGCCGCTGGACGCGTATCAGACGGCGTTCGCGGTGGACTCGCCGGACGGCGGCAGCGCGGAGATGCCGAGTGCGGCCCGGCCCTTCACGGCGGCGTTGGTCGCGCGGCTGGTCAGCGCGGGCGTACAGATCGCGCCGATCTCACTGCATACCGGTGTCGCGTCGGCGGAGGCGTTCGAGCCGCCCTACCCGGAGCGGTTCGCGGTGCCGCCCACGACTGCGTGGCTGGTGAACGCCGCGCGTGCCCGGCGGCAGGCGACGCCCACCGCCTCAGGCGGGCGGATCGTGGCGGTCGGGACCACGGCCGTGCGGGCCCTGGAATCGGCGGCCGGGCCCGACGGGCAGGTGCGGACCACGGCCGGCTGGACGGATCTCGTGGTGACGCCGGAGCGCGGAACGCGGGTGGTGGATGGCCTGCTCACCGGGCTGCACGAGCCGACGGCGTCGCACCTGCTGATGCTGGAGGCGGTGACGGACGGGGATGCGCTGCGGCGGGCGTACGCGGCGGCGGCGGAGCGGCGGTACCTGTGGCATGAATTCGGGGATCTGCATCTCGTGCTGCCGTCCTGAGTTCGAGACTCGGTGCATGTCGCACTCAACGCCGTCACCTTCAGCGCAGTCACCTTCAACTTCAGCGCAGTCACCTTCAACGCAGTCGCACTCAACACCGTCGGACTCAACACCGTCGAGCTCAACACCGTCGAGCTCAGCGGAGAGCTGGGCTCCGACCCACGGCGCCCCCTACCGGCCGGTGCCGTACCGGCCCGAGCGGATGCCCGCCGACGAGTCACTGGCCCGCGCCGCCGAGCTGCGCGAGCGGATGGCCCGGCGGCGGACGGTCCGGCAGTTCGCCGCCGATCCGGTGCCGGAGCAGGTGGTGAAGGACGCGATCGCCTGCGCGGCCACCGCGCCCTCCGGGGCGCATCAGCAGCCATGGACGTTTGTGCTGGTCAAGGACCCCGAGGTGCGCCGCAGGATCCGGGCGGCGGCGGAGGCGGAGGAGCACGTCTCCTACGAGGGGCGGCTGGGCGAGGAGTGGCTGGCGGCGCTGCGACCGCTGGGCACGGACGAGGTCAAGCCGCATCTGACGGACGCGCCGCAGCTGATCGTCGTCTTCCAGCAGCGGCACTGGCTGGGCGAGGACGGCAGCAAGCGCAAGCACTACTACGTGGACGAGTCGGTGGGCATCGCGGTCGGCATGCTGCTGTCCGCGCTGCATCTTTCGGGGCTGGCGGCACTGGTGCACACGCCGAGTCCGATGCGGTTTCTCCAGGAGGTACTGGGGCGGCCCGCCAACGAGAAGGCCTTCGCGGTGATTCCGGTGGGATATCCGGCACCAGAATGCGAAGTGCCCGATTTGACCCGAAAATCCCTCGACCAGGTATTGGTTGAAATCTGACCTCTACGGGTTGTGCATTTGCAATTACACCTGGCGAGATAAACCCCTCCCCCATGTGACGCCGCGCATAGGACGTACGTCACTTACGACCCGGGTTAGTGGCCGGGTAAAGACGGTGTGAACTGGGAGTCTGCCGCCCCGGACGCAATTCGCGACCCCCCGGTTCCACTAACCCGGATCGTATGTCACACCTTTGCCCGGTGAATTTTCGGCCGCTAAGAATGGCCCCGTCGCTCGGCGCCGTGGATGAAACTCGGCGTTCATCGCCACCCACGGCCCTTGCGACGGTCCCCCCATTGGAAGAGGTCGACCCGCCATGCCTAAGCACGCAATTTCTGGTTATAACCGCGTAAATCGGACTCACAAGCTTTCCGTCGCAGGTGTCGCAGCGGCCGGCGCCGCCGCTCTGATCTTCGCTGTCGTTCCGGGGGCCGACGCGGACCAGGGCAAGGTGGAAGCCGCCGCCGTCGAGAACGTGCAGCCGGTCGCCTTCAGCGCGGTCGACACCGCCGCGAAGACTCAGCAGGCCACGATCACCAAGCAGGCCGACGACTCCGCCGCGAAGGGCAAGGCCGAGGCCGCCGCCGCCAAGAAGAAGGCCGAGGCCGCGGCCAAGGCGAAGGCCGCCGCCGCTGCGAAGGCCAAGGCCGAGAAGGAGCGCAAGGCGAAGGAGGCCGCGAGCCGGTCCGCCAAGCGCGCCGCCCTCCCGGCGCCGAAGCCGGTGGTGAAGACGTACGCCAACAACCTGGACGGCTGGATCCGCGAGTCGCTGGACATCATGGCCAAGCACAACATCCCGGGCAGCTACAACGGCATCCACCGCAACATCATGCGGGAGTCGTCCGGTAACCCGATGGCGATCAACAACTGGGACATCAACGCCCAGAACGGCACCCCGTCCAAGGGCCTGCTCCAGGTCATCCAGCCGACCTTCAACGCGTACCACGTCGCCGGCACCTCCTGGAACCTCTACGACCCGGTCGCCAACATCACCGCCGCCTGCAACTACGCAGCCGCCAAGTACGGCTCGATGGACAACGTCAACTCGGCCTACTGAGCCTCGGTTCAGCCGGACCGCGTTCGCGCGCACACACCGCCGAGGGGCGGCACCCAGTCTCGGGTGCCGCCCCTCGGCGGTGTCATTCGGTGTGATTCCCGCGCGGAGTCGCGCTACTTGCGCATGACCTCCGGCTCGTGGCGGCGCAGCAGCCGCGCGACGACGAAGGCGAGCGCGACGCCCAGGCTGATCAGGATGATCATGTCCATCACGTACACACCGGTCTGGTGCTTCCACAGCGCGTCCGGGTTGCCCAGCTCCCACGGCAGCAGCGTGTTCATGTCGGCGGTCGCACCCATCGCGGCGACGGCCCAGCGCGACGGCATCAGCCAGGCGACCTGTGCGACGCCCACGGTGTCGAACAGCTGGAAGAGCACGCCGGTGAAGACGACCTGGACGATGGCGAACATGACCAGCAGCGGCATGGTCTTCTCGGCGGTCTTGACCAGCGCGGAGATGATCAGGCCGAACATCATCGAAGTGAAGCCCAGCGCGATGATCGCCAGTGCCATCTCGATGGCCGGGAGCTTCTCCACGATGAGGCCCTCGGAAGGCATGTTGCGGGTCGAGAAGCCGATCGCCGCGATGATCACGCCCTGGATGGCCGTGACCACGCCGAGCACGATCACCTTGGACATCAGATACGCCGACCGCGACAGGCCGGTGGCCCGTTCGCGCTCGTAGATGACCCGCTCCTTGATCAGCTCACGGACCGAGTTGGCCGCACCCGAGAAGCACATACCGACCGCCAGGATCAGCATGATCGTGCTCGCGTCGCGGTTGGTCCGGCCCTTCTTCAGCGGTCCGTACGCGAGGCCGAAATCGCTGGGAATCAGCATCGAGACCACACCGAGCACCGCGGGCAGGATCAGCATCAGGCCCAGGAAGCCCCGGTCGGACGCGAGCACGGAGACATAGCGCCGCATCAGCGTCCACAGCTGCGAGCCCCAGCTCTGGGACTTCTGCATCCGGGCCGGCGGCGGCTGGATCGTCACCGACTGCGCGGCGACGGCGTCGATGTCCGCGGCGTACATCTGGTAGTGCGGGGAACCGCGCCAGCGGCCCATCCAGTCGTAGTCGCGGTAGTTCTCGAACGCCGAGAAGACATCCGCCCAGGTGTCGTACTGGAAGAAGTTCAGCGCTTCCTCGGGCGGGCCGAAGTAGGCCACGCCACCGCCCGGCGCCATCACCAACAGCTTGTCGCAGATGGCGAGTTCGGCGACCGAGTGGGTGACGACCAGGACCGTACGGCCGTCGTCCGCGAGGCTGCGCAGCAGCTGCATGACATCGCGGTCCATGCCCGGGTCGAGGCCGGAGGTCGGCTCGTCCAGGAAGATCAGCGACGGCTTGGTCAGCAGCTCCAGGGCCACCGACACCCGCTTGCGCTGGCCGCCGGAGAGCGAGGTGATCTTCTTGTCCTTGTGGATGTCGAGCTTGAGCTCGCGCAGCACCTCGTCGATACGGGCCTCGCGCTCGGACTCCGCGGTGTCACCCGGGAAGCGGAGCTTGGCGGCGTACTTGAGGGCCTTGGCGACGGTCAGTTCCTTGTGCAGGATGTCGTCCTGCGGGACCAGACCGATGCGCTGCCGCAGCTCGGCGAACTGCTTGTAGAGGTTCCGGTTGTCGTAGAGGACATCGCCCTGGTTGGCGGGGCGGTAGCCGGTCAGCGCCTTGAGCAGCGTCGACTTACCGGATCCGGACGGGCCGATGACGGCGATCAGCGACTTCTCCGGGACGCCGAAGGAGACGTCCTTGAGGATCTGCTTGCCGCCGTCGACGGTGACCGTGAGGTGGCGGGCCGAGAAGGAGACCTCGCCGGTGTCGACGAACTCCTCCAGGCGGTCGCCGACCAGGCGGAACGTGGAGTGGCCGACGCCGATGATGTCGTTCGGGCCGATCAGCGCCGTACCGGACTTGGGGACCGGCTGGCCGTTGACGTAGGTGCCGTTGTGGCTGCCCAGGTCGCGGATCTCGAACCGGCCGTCGGGCGCGGCCCGGAACTCGGCGTGGTGACGGGAGACCTGGAGGTCGGAGACGACCAGCTCGTTCTCCAGCGCACGGCCTATCCGCATCACGCGGCCCGCGTCGAGGCGGTGGAACGTGGTGGGGCTGCGGTCGCCCTGGGCCTGCGGGGGCTGGCCGCCCACCTTCTGGGCGGGGCGCTGCTGCGGCTGCGCGGCCTGCTGAGGAGGCTGCTGGGCCTGCTGGGGCGGGACGTACGGCGGCTGCTGGCCCTGCGGCGGCGCCTGCCAGCCGTGCTGGGCGGGCGGCTGCTGCTGGACTGGCGGCTGCTGGGCCGGCGGTGCCTGCCAGCCCTGCGCGGCCTGCTGCTGCGGTGCCATCGCGGGCGCGTTGTAGGCGTCGGCGGCCGGCGCACCGGCGGCCGACAGGCTCACCCGCGGACCGTCGGTGGCATTGCCCAGGTACACCGTCGAGCCGGGGCCGATCTCCATCTGGTGGATCCGCTGGCCCTGGACGTAGGTGCCGTTGGTGCTGCCGTGGTCTTCGATGATCCAGCTGCGACCGGCCCACCGCACGGTGGCGTGCCGCCAGGAGACCCTGGCGTCGTCGAGCACCATGTCGCCCTGTGGATCGCGTCCCACGTTGTACGACCGGGACGGGTCGAGCGTCCAGGTCCTTCCGTTCAATTCGAGTACGAGTTCAGGCACTCCATGCCCCATTACATAGTCCCCCGAGTGACGCCCTGTATGGGAAGTCTAGGGATGGCGAACATCGTGAGGAACTATTTCAGGCTCGGCCCTCCGACCGGAAACCGGGACGCTGTTGGGGTGCGGGGCGCGTGCGCCGGCGCCCGCCAAACGCCCCTGGAGAGCGGGAAGGCCCACCGATCCGGATGGATCGCATGGATTGCGGAGATACCGGGTGACACGGGACCCGATCCGACTCCTGACGGGGACCTGACAGGTCACGCCCGAGAGGCGCGCCCGCCCGCCCGGCCGCCTCAGCGCCGTCCGCCATGGCCGCGATGAGCTGGCGCTTTCTTCCAGCGAAGGGCGCACGACAGGCCGGCGACACCGTTCGATGGGGCCACGATCTCCGGCGTACGGGGTGAAGCAGCCGAAATCGCCCTTGACGTCGACCGGGCGGGCGTGAGGCGGAACGGGCGGCCCGTTATCCCGGAGCCCACCCTTCCGCTCTCGTGCGGCAGACGTGCGGCGCTCCGGCAGACGCGAACTCGCCGCCGATGCAACGGCGTTGGGGATTCTCCTGGTTCGCCCTGGTCGGCGGCCTTGACCGGCCGGGACACGACTCCATAACGATCGACGGTGGGGCGGTGGGAGGATCCACCGCGCGCTGGGCTCGCGAGGGGGCGGGGGCGGGCACATACTGACGGGAGGACGCGTCGGTCCGAAGCAGGGACGGGCGGGACGGGGCGCCGGTCCGAAGCACGGACACCTGTACGGCCGTCCGCGCCGGACGGTTACCGTAAGGGCACCATGAGCGCATCGCAGATCCCACCTGCCACCGCCGTACCGGGCGATGACGTACCGACCCTTCTTGTGAAGATCTTCGGGAAGGACCGGCCCGGCATCACCGCGGGTCTCTTCGACACTCTCGCCGCCTACTCCGTCGATGTCGTGGACATCGAACAGGTGGTGACCCGGGGCCGCATCACGCTGTGCGCGCTGGTCACCGCCCCCTCCCCCGGCCAGGGCGCCGCCGGCTCCTCCGAGGGCGACCTACGGGCCACCGTGCACAGCTGGGCCGAGTCACTGAACCTCCAGGCCGAGATCATCTCCGGCCGGGGCGACAACCGTCCGCGCGGCAGCGGACGCTCCCATGTCACGGTGCTGGGGCACCCGCTCACGGCGGAGTCGACCGCCGCCATCGCCGCCGCCATAACGGGCACCGGCGGCAACATCGACCGTGTTTTCCGGCTTGCGAAGTACCCGGTGACGGCCGTCGAGTTCGCGGTCTCCGGTGCGGCCACGGACGCGCTGCGGACGGCGCTGGCGCTGGAGGCGGCAAAGCTCGGCGTGGATGTCGCGGTCGTCTCGGCCGGACTGCAGCGCCGGGCCCAGCGGCTGGTCGTGATGGATGTCGATTCGACGCTCATCCAGGACGAGGTCATCGAGCTGTTCGCGGCGCACGCCGGCTGCGAGGCCGAGGTCGCCGAGGTGACCGCCGCCGCGATGCGCGGCGAGCTGGACTTCGAGCAGTCGCTGCACGCCCGGGTCAAGCTGCTCGAAGGGCTGGACGCGTCCGTGGTGGACGCCGTACGCAAGGAAGTGCGGCTCACCCCCGGGGCCCGCACCCTGGTACGGACCCTCAAGCGGCTCGGCTATCAAGTCGGCGTCGTATCGGGCGGGTTCACGCAGGTCACCGATGCGCTGCAGGACGAGCTGGGGCTGGACTTCGCCTCCGCCAACACCCTGGAGATCGTCGACGGCAAGCTCACCGGCAAGGTGACCGGCGACATCGTGGACCGGGCCGGCAAGGCCAGGCTGCTGCGCAGCTTCGCACAGCAGGCGGGGGTGCCGCTCGCGCAGACCGTCGCGATCGGCGACGGCGCCAACGACCTCGACATGCTCAATGCCGCGGGCCTCGGGGTCGCGTTCAACGCCAAGCCGGTGGTGCGCGAGGCGGCGCACACCGCCGTTAACGTGCCGTTCCTGGACACCGTGCTGTATCTGCTGGGCATCACGCGTGAAGAGGTCGAGGCGGCGGACACGCACGAGCGCTGAGGGCCGCCGCAGGCGGTACGGCACGACATACGAGCGAGACATGTACGAGAGGGCCCCGGTGTGTGCCGGGGCCCTCTCGTACGGGTGCGTCCGTGATCGGCGGGGGCCGGGGCCTTCCGCTCGTCGATGACTGCCGAGCGGCTAGTCCTGCGGGGTCCAGTAGGCGATGAGCCGGCCGACGCCGTGCTCGACCGACTTCCAGGAACCGTTGAACGTGACCACGGCCAGCGAGGCCGTCGGAAAGCCGCTGCGGTTCATCCGCGGCAGCAGGTCGCCCTCCGCTTCGCCCGAGAGCGCGTCGGCGAGCGCGTGCACCCCCGGGTTGTGCCCGATGAGCAGCAGGTCGTCGACGTCGTCCGAGGTCTCGTTCAGCAGCGCGAGGAGCTCGCCGAGCGAGGCTTCGTAGAGCCGCTCGTCATAGACGGTCTTGGGCCGCTGCGGCAGCTCATGGACGACGAGCTTCCAGGTCTCGCGGGTGCGGACGGCAGTCGAGCACAGGGTCAGGTCGGGGGTGATCCCGGTCCCGGCCAGCCAGCGGCCGGCGACCGGGGCATCCTTGCGGCCGCGATCGGCGAGCGGACGCTCATGGTCGGATTCCTGCGACCACTCGGCCTTTGCATGTCGGAGGAGGACAATCCGGCGGGGTGTATCGACGCTCATGCGTCCCAGCTTCGCACGAAAGGCGGCGCGTGGCGCGGGGTGTTGAAGCGCTCCCCCCTGCCGGGTGACTCCCCCAAGCTCTCGGCTCCGCTCGGGCAGGGGACCCCCATGGCGGGGGAGATCGTCAAGAACCCGCGCCGACGATCCTGGCCAGGAACTCCAGCAACGGGGCGAGGCGCTGGGAGGCGCTCGCCGCGCTCGCCTCGGCGGGGCTCGATATGAGCGCCAGCAGAACGACGAAGGACACCACCGGCAGGGCCAGCGCCCACCACGGCAGCCGCGACCGCAGACTCCGGGGCTTCGGAGCGGACAACCGGCTGAACGCGGCGGACATGGGGATCGCCTCCGGGCGGATCGAAGCGCTGCGCGGCCGCGGCCTGCGGCGCGCCCACCGCGTCGGTGCGGTGTACTTCGAAGCTACGGATCTCCGGCAGCCGTTCCCATCCGGGAAGCCACCCACTTGTCCCTGAGCCTCACCCCCTAGGGGACGGTGGGGCTACCCCCACCACGCACCCCGTCGGCCCCGGTCCTCGGCCCTGTCAGGGCGCGACGATGGTCGCGATGATCCCGACGATGACGGTCACGCCGAGCATGGCGCCCAGGACGAGGAGCAGCTTCTTCTGGCCACCCTGCGGATTCGGTTCGAGCACTGGCATGCGCCCAGTGTCGCATCCGGGCTCCGCCGTCGATGCGGCAGTCCTGCCCGCCTCCACGCCCGCCCCTCGGCTCTCGTCACCGCGGCCCCGGGCCCCGCTCAGCCCCCGTCCTCGATGCGCCGGTCCCGCCCCGCCAGCACACCCACCACGATCTGCGGCACCATCAGGCCGGCCATCAGCGCGATCGGCAGCCCCCAGCCACCGGTGTGCTGGTAGAGCGTGCCGACCAGCACCGGTCCGGGGATGGAGATCAGATAGCCGACGCTCTGCGCGAAGGCCGAGAGCTTGACGACGCCCGCGGAGCTGGACGAGCGCATCCCGATCATGGTCAGGGCCAGCGGGAAGGCGCAGTTGGAGATGCCCATCAGCAGCGCCCAGGCCCAGGCGCCGGCCGCCGGGGCCAGCCACAGTCCGGTGTAGCCGGCCAGGCCGCAGAGGCCGAGCACCACCGCGAGCGGGCCCTGGTGCCGCATCCGGGAGGCCAGCCGCGGCAGGACGAAGGAGAGCGGGACGCCCATGGCCATCGTGACGGCGAGCAGCACACCCGCCGTACCGGCCGAGACCCCGGCGTCGCGGAAGATCTGCGGCATCCAGCCCATCGTGATGTACGCGCCGGTGGCCTGCAGCCCGAAGAAGACGGCCAGCGCCCAGGCGGTCGGCGACGAGGTGATCCGTACGGACGGCTCCGCGGAGCGCGCCGGGCCACCGGTGGCCGGTCCCGCAGCGATCCTGCGCTGCCGTGCGACCGCGAGCCAGGGCAGGACGGCGACGGCGGCGAGCGCCGCCCATACGGCAAGCCCGGTCCGCCAACTGCCGCCCAGCGCGGCGGTCATGGGGACGGTGAGCGCCGCGGCGAGCGAGGTGCCCAGAGCCAGCGCCATGGAGTACAGGCCGGTCATCGAGCCGACCCGGTCCGGGAACCAGGTCTTGATCACGACGGGCATCAGGACGTTGCTGACCGCGATTCCCGCCAGGGCAAGCGCGCTGGCCGCGAGGAAACCACCGGTCCCGCCGGCGAACGGCCGTACCGCGACGCCCACGGCTATCGCGCCCATACCCGCGCAGACGATCGCGCCGGGCCCCCAGCGCTTGGCCAGCCGGGGTGCCGCGATACCGAATGCGGCGAAGCACAGGGCCGGCACAGAGGTGAGCAGTCCGGCGACGGTGCCGCTCATGCCGAGGCCGACCCGGACCTCCTCCAGGAGCGCGCCGAGGCTGGTGATGGCGGGACGGAGGTTGAGCGCGGCGAGGACGAGACCGGCGATCACGATTCCCGGCAGCCACCGGGCGCCGGGCCGGGCACCCGGATCGCTCATGAGCCCCTCGGTGCCCGGTTGCCGGCGCCCGGGGCCGCTGGACGGCGGTGTGCTGGAGGTCGTCAGGGGCTCGGCCGCGGGGGCGAGGGTCGCGAGGTCTTCGTCTGCCATAAACACCATCATAGAATCATGGGATGAATACCTGTCCACTCGAAATCCATGGAGCTCAGTCATGCCCCTGACCTCGCCCCGCCGGTCCGCGCTGGCCGACCAGGTGATCGCGCAGCTGCGCGCCCAGATCACGTCCGGCGAGTGGCCCGTGGGGTCCCGTATCCCGACCGAGCCGGCGCTCGTCGAGCAGCTCGGGGTGGCCCGCAACACCGTCCGCGAGGCCGTCCGGGCGCTTGCCCACAACGGCCTGCTCGACATCCGGCAGGGCTCGGGCACCTACGTGGTCGCGACCAGTGAGCTGGCCGGGGTGATGAACCGCCGGTTCGCGGACGCCGAGCCCGGACATGTCGCCGAGCTGCGCAGCGCGCTGGAGGCATCGGCCGCCCGGCTCGCCGCGCAGCGACGCACCACCCAGGATCTGCGGCAGATCGACGCGCTGCTGGAGCGCCGCGAGGACGCATGGGAGTCGGGGGCGGCGGAGGCCTTCGTGGAGGCGGACGCGACCTTGCACATGGCGATCGTGGCGGCCTCCCACAACGACGTCCTGGCCGAGATCTACGCCGACCTCGGGGGCGTGCTGCGCGACTTCCTGCGGGCCGATGTCGGCGAGGTACTGCGGCCCGAGGCGCACATGGACCATGCCCGCCTGGTGGAGGCGATCCGCGCGGGCGACGGCGAGCTGGCCGCCGCCGAGGCGAGCGCGCACCCCTTCGGTTGCCGGCTCACCCTCCCGGAGCGTAGCTGACCCAGAGATCGGCGATCTCCTGCCAGCAGCGGCCGGCCAGGGTGGCGTGCTGGGCTGGGCCGATCGCCACACCGCGGGTGCCGGTGTCGACGTCCGGGTCGTACCATCGCTTGCACTCGATGTGCAGCCACACCCTGCTGTTGTTGCCGTTGGGGTTGAAGCAGCTGGCGGTGCCGGTGCTGCCGACGACTTTGGTGCGGCACTGGGCGTGTGGCGGCTCCTGCGGATCGTCGGACGCGGCGGGCGGCACGGCCTGCGCGGCCGGTGCGGTGACCCCCAGAAAGGCGGCCAGGGCGATCGTCAGGGCTGCCGTACGGCGTCGGGATGTGGGCACGCCGATACCTCCTCCCCACGATGCGCCGGGAAGGTCCCGGACACCTCATCCAGTGTGTGGTGAGGCCCGCCGGTTCTCGACTCGAAAACGCGTTCTGCCCGCCCCGGCGGACCGGGACGGGCAGAGCGGATGCGCGATCGGCGTCAGGCGCCCATCATGTGCACACCACCGTCGACGTGGACGATCTCGCCCGTCGTCTTCGGGAAGAAGTCCGAGAGCAGACCGACGACGCCACGGCCCGCCGGCTCCGGGTCGGCCAGGTCCCAGCCGATCGGCGCGCGGTGGTTCCAGACGTCCGCCAGCTCCTCGAAACCCGGGATGGACTTGGCGGCCATCGACTTGATCGGGCCGGCCGAGACCATGTTGACGCGGATGTTCCGCCCGCCCAGGTCACGGGCCAGGTAACGCCCGGTGGACTCCAGGGCGGCCTTGGCGACGCCCATCCAGTCGTACTTCGGCCAGGCGATCGACCCGTCGAAGGTGATGCCGACGACCGAGCCGCCGCCGCGCTTCTCCATCAGCGGCAGCAGCGCCATGGTCAGCGACTTCAGGGAGTACGAGGAGACCTGCAGCGCGGTCGAGACGTCCTCCCAGTCCGCCTCCAGGAAGTTGAAGGCGCCCTGAGGGCCGAAGGCGATCGAGTGCACGATGCCGTCGATGCCCTCGTCGTCACCGAAGTACTCGCTGACCTTGGCGGCCAGACCGTCCAGGTGCTCCGGGTTGGTGACGTCCATCTCGATGACCGTGGTCGGCTTGGGCAGCCGCTTGGCGATGCGCTCCACGAGCGAGACCCGCCCGAAGCCGGTGAGGACGACCTCCGCGCCCTGCTCCTGCGCGACCTTGGCCGTGTGGAAGGCGATGGACCCCTCGGTGAGGACTCCGGTCACGAGGATGCGCTTGCCTGCAAGGATTCCACTCATGCTGATCAGTGACCCATGCCCAATCCGCCGTCGACGGGAATGACGGCTCCAGTGATGTACGCGGCCTCGTCGGAGGCCAGGAAACGAACCGAGGAAGCGATCTCCTCGGGCTGCGCATAGCGCGCGAGCGGCACCTGCTTCACGATGCTCTCCCGCTGCTCGTCGCTGAGCACACGGGTCATGTCGGTGTCGACGAAGCCGGGCGCCACCACGTTGACGGTGATGTTACGGCTGCCCAGCTCCCGGGCGAGCGAGCGGGCGAAGCCCACCAGGCCGGCCTTGGAGGCGGCGTAGTTCGACTGACCCGGGGCGCCCATCAGGCCGACCACGGACGAGATCAGCACGATACGTCCCTTACGGGCCCGCAGCATCGCGCGGTTGGCGCGCTTGACCACCCGGAACGTGCCGGTGAGGTTGGTCTCCAGAACCGAGGTGAAGTCCTCCTCGGACATCCGCATCAGCAACTGGTCGCGGGTGACACCGGCGTTGGCCACCAGCACCTCGACCGCGCCCTGCTTCTCCTCGATCTCCTTGTACGCCTGCTCGACCTGTTCGGTGTCCGTGATGTCGCACTTCACGGCCAAAAACCCCGCGGGTGGTTCGCCCGAGCGGTAGGTGATGGCGACCTTGTCGCCTGCCTCGGCGAAGGCGCGGGCAATGGCGAGGCCGATGCCGCGGTTGCCTCCAGTGACCAGAACCGAGCGGCTCAAGAGATCACCCTTTCCGTTTCCTGTCCGTCGTACTGCGTTCGACACGAAACTATCGGTCACGGGGCCCGGACGAGGAATCGAGGCCGGACAGGCACGCACGTCGCGCACTGTCGGGTCCCCACAGAAATCCGACGGCCCCCCTTACGCCGACGGTGTCCGGGACGGCACGGACGCGCCGCACTCCGGGCCTCGTGCCGTCTGGGCCGGGCGGGCGCCACAAGGCATGATGCATGCGCCGACTACGGGAGGACGCCGTGCCTGCTTCACCCCATGCCCTTGACGAGACCTTCCTGGCGCTGCCATTGGGCGCCCTCGCCGATGCCGCGCTGGCGCGGGCCCGCGCACTGGGCGCCGAACACGCCGACTTCCGCCTGGAGCGGGTCCGCAGCGCGGCCTGGCGGCTGCGCGACGCGCGGACGTCCGGGACCTCGGACACCACCGACCTCGGGTACGCGGTGCGGGTGGTGCACGGCGGGGCCTGGGGTTTCGCGTCCGGGGTGGATCTGACCATGGACGCGGCGGCCCGGGTGGCGTCCCAGGCGGTGGCGATGGCGAAGCTGTCGGCGAAGGTGATCCAGGCGGCGGGCTCCGACGTGGGGGCACCTCCCACGCCTTTCGGGCAGTGGGGGAGGGTCGAGCTGGCGGACGAGCCGTCGCACCCGGACCGCACCTGGGTCTCCGCGTACGACATCAACCCTTTCGAGGTGCCGGACACCGAGAAGACCGGGCTGCTGGCGGAGTGGAGCGAGCGGCTGCTGGCGGCGCCGGGCGTGGCACACGCGGACGCGTCCCTGCTGACCGTCCAGGAGAACAAGTTCTATGCGGACACCGCGGGCACCAGCACCACACAGCAGCGGGTGCGGCTGCATCCGCAGCTGACGGCGGTCGCGGTGGACCCGGAGAGCGGCGAGTTCGACTCGATGCGCACCCTCGCGCCGCCGGTGGGCCGTGGCTGGGAGTACCTGACCGACGGCCGCTACGACTGGACCGGCGAGCTGGCGCGGATCCCGGACCATCTCGCCGAGAAGATGCGCGCGCCGAGCGTCGAGGCCGGGACGTACGACCTGGTCGTGGACCCGTCCAATCTGTGGCTGACGATCCACGAGTCGATCGGGCACGCGACCGAGCTGGACCGGGCGCTGGGCTACGAGGCGGCGTATGCGGGCACCTCGTTCGCCACCTTCGACCAGCTCGGCAAGCTGGCGTACGGCTCCGAGATCATGAATGTGACGGGCGACCGGACCGCTGAGCACGGGCTGGCGACGATCGGCTACGACGATGAGGGGGTGGCCGCGCAGTCCTGGGACCTGATCAAGGACGGCACCCTGGTCGGCTATCAACTCGACCGCAGAATCGCGAAGTTGACGGGCTTTCCGCGCTCCAACGGATGCGCGTTCGCGGACTCGCCGGGGCATGTGCCGGTCCAGCGGATGGCGAATGTCTCGCTCCGTCCGGCGCCGGACGGGCCGTCCACCGAGGCGCTGATCGCGGGGGTGGAGCGCGGCATCTATGTGGTCGGCGACCGCTCGTGGTCGATCGATATGCAGCGGTACAACTTCCAGTTCACGCAGCAGAGGGCATACGCGATCCGGAACGGCCGTCTTTGCGGGCAGCTCCGGGATGTCGCCTATCAGGGCGTCACCCCTGAGTTCTGGGGCTCCATGGAGAAGGTGGGCGGACCCGGTACGTACGTCCTGGGAGGGGCGTTCAACTGCGGCAAAGCCCAGCCCGGACAGATTGCCGCGGTGTCTCACGGGTGCCCGTCCGCACTGTTCCGGGGTGTGAACATCCTGAACGCCTCGGCCGAGTCCGGCCGCCCCTGACAGGCGGCCCTGTTCGGGGCCCGTCTCGACGTTCGGGGCAGGCCCGTTGCCCCGATCCGCTCTGCCCCGTTCCGGAAAGCTCAAGAAGAGTTCAGATCAGTCATGCAGTTCCAGAACAGTCGGTTTCAACCCGTATGAACAGGAGGCCGGTCGATGAGCCGTAGGACCAGCAGGCCGCACGAGATCGTCGAGCGGGCCCTGGAGCTCTCCCGGGCCGACGGCTGCGTCGTCATCGCCGATGAGCACTCCAGCGCCAATCTGCGCTGGGCGGGCAATGCGCTCACCACCAATGGCGTCACCCGCGGACGGACGCTGACCGTCGTCGCGACCGTGGACGGCGGGCAGGGCACCGCGTCCGGTGTGGTGTCGCGGTCGGCGGTGACCGCGGACGACCTGGAGCCGCTGGTACGGGCCGCTGAGGCGGCCGCCCGGGACGCCGGGCCGGCCGAGGACGCCCAGCCACTGGTCGCCGGCGCCAAGGAGTCCACCGACTTCACGGACGCGCCCGCCGAGACCTCCTCGGAAGCCTTCGCGGCGTTCGCGCCGGCGCTCGGCGAGTCCTTCCGGCAGGCCCACGCCGACGGCCGTGAGCTGTACGGCTTCGCCCACCACGAGATCGTCTCGTCCTATCTGGGCACCTCGGCCGGGCTGCGGCTGCGGCACGACCAGCCCACCGGGACGCTGGAGCTGAACGCCAAGTCACCGGACCTCTCGCGCTCCGCCTGGACCGGCCGGGCGACCCGCGACTTCACCGATGTCGACCCGCGGGAACTGGACGCCGAACTGGCCCGGCGGCTGGGCTGGGCCGAACGACGGATCGAGCTGCCGGCCGGGCGCTACGAGACGCTGCTGCCGCCGACCGCCGTCGCGGACCTGCTGATCTACCAGCTGTGGTCGTCCTCGGCCCGGGACGCCGCGGAGGGCCGTACGGTCTTCTCCAAGCCGGGCGACGGAGAGGGTGCGGGGGCGGCGCGGCCCGGGGCGGGTACCCGGCTCGGCGAGCGGCTGTCCGAGCTGCCGCTGACACTGCGCAGCGACCCATGGGCGCCCGGTCTGGAGTGCGCGCCGTTCGTGCTGGCGCACTCCTCCGGCGACGACGCGTCGGTCTTCGACAACGGGCTTCCGCTGCCACCCACCGAGTGGGTGCGGGACGGAGTGCTGAACCGGCTGGTCACCACCCGGCACACCGCCGGACTGACCGGCCTCCCGGTGGCGCCCGGCATCGACAACCTCCTTCTGGAGGCGGGTGGTTCGCGTTCCCTGGACGAGATGGTGGCGGCCAGCGGCCATGATGGTCCCGCGCTGCTGCTGACCTGCCTGTGGTACATCCGCGAGGTCGATCCGGCGACGCTGCTGCTGACCGGGCTGACCCGGGACGGCGTGTATCTGGTGGAGAACGGCGAGGTCGTCGGCGAGGTCAACAACTTCCGCTTCAACGAGTCGCCGGTGGACCTGCTGTCCCGGGCGGTGGAGGCGGGCCGTACGGAGCGGACGCTGCCGCGCGAGTGGGGCGACTACTTCACCCGGGCGGCGATGCCGGCGCTGCGTATCCCCGACTTCAATATGAGTTCGGTCAGCCAGGGGGTGTGAGCGAGCACGGCATGGGGGTCCCCCCGGCCGGAGGCTGGGGGAGAATCAACGAAAGGTGCGCGCCTCGCGAATGCGAGGCCGAGCGCAGCGAGGTTTCGGCATGAGCGGGGCGGCGGCCACGGGGCGGGCGTGGAGCGGGCGTCGGGCCCGGGGCTAATAGACTGGGCGCTTGTCCTCCCTTTTGGGAACAACGATCGATCAGGAACGCCATGACACGCCTCGGCGAATCCGTCGCCCGCGCCACCACGCTGCTCTCCGCCGACCTCTCCTCGGACGCGACCGTCCAGGAGCTGCTCAAGGAGACGGGCTCGCGGCGCTATCTCGACCTGACGGACCTGCCCGCCAAGGAGCAGGCCGAGCTGATCGCGGCCCGTACGGTCGAGGTCCTGCCGGGCGTGGACAAGCTGGCCGAGCGCATCGAGGAGCGCCGCGCGGCCGGCAAGGGCCTGCACATCAAGCTGGGCATCGACCCGACGGCGACCGATGTGCACCTGGGGCACGCGGTGCCGCTGATCATCCTCAGCCGGTTCCAGCGGCTGGGCCACGACGTCACGCTGATCATCGGTGACTTCACCGCGAAGATCGGCGACCCGTCGGGGCGTACCGCCGAGCGGCCGCCGCTGACCGACGACGACATCGCGCGGAACCTCGCCACGTACCGCGAACAGGTGCGCCCCTTCTTCGACTTCGAGAAGGTCAGCTTCCGGCAGAACAGCGAGTGGCTGGCGCCGTACACCTTCCCCGAGCTGCTCGGGCTGCTCGCCCAGGTGCCGGCGTCGCAGCTGCTGCAGCGCGAGGACTTCCGCAACCGGCTGGCCGCCGGGTCCGGTCTGACGATGACGGAGCTGCTGTACCCCATCGCCCAGGGCCTGGACTCGGTGGCGCTGGAGTGCGATGTGGAGCTGGGCGGCTCCGACCAGCTGCTCAATCTGCAGATGGGCCGCAAGCTGATGGAGCTGCGCGGGCAGCGGCCGCAGCTGGTGGTGACCATGCCGCTGATCGAGGGCACGGACGGCACCGGCGCCAAGATGTCCAAGTCCAAGGGCAATTACGTCGGGCTGAACGCACCCGGCGACGATGTCTTCGGCAAGATCATGTCGGTTCCGGACCGGCTGATGGAGCCGTACCTCAAGGCGTGGACGGAGTGGACCGACGAGGAGATCGCGCTCGTCCTGGGCCGGGTCACAGACCGCTCGCTGCACCCGATGGACCTCAAGAAGCTCCTCGCGGGTGAGGTCGTCACCGCGCTGTACGGGCTGGATGCGGCAATGGCGGCGCGGGCCGGGTTCGTCGCGCAGTTCTCGAAGAAGTCGTTCGCCGATGTCGGCACGCTGCCCGTCGTGGATCTCGCCGAGCACGGCGGGGAGACGGTGGCGGCGGTGCTGACGAAGGTGCTGGAGTTCACGCCCAGCGCTTCCGCCGCTCGGCGGCTGGCCAAGCAGAACGCGCTGCGGCTGGTCGTGGAGGGCGAGGCGGGGCAGGAGACCGTGGTGCTCGCCGAGGCCGATGCGATCCGGCCGCTGGCCGAGGTGCTGGCCGAGAAGCTGGCGGGCTCGGCGGGGGCCGTGTACCTGAAGGCCGGACGGAAGCTTGCGCACGTCGAAGGGCGCTGATTCGCAGATGTGACGGTGGCCGGCGCGCGGGACGCGCCGGCCACCGTTGCGTCGTCACGGTCGCCAGGCGGCCCGGCCGCCGTCGCTAGGGGGTCTTGCCCCGGTTGCCCCGTACGGATACCCAGAGGCGGTCGCCCACACCGACGACGAGGACTGCGCCGATGAGCTGCAGCAGGTGGCGGGTCCAGTCGACGCCGGAGGTCTCGTTCACCCCGATGCCGGTGGCCAGCCAGTTGCCCAGGACGCTGCCGAGCATGCCGAAGATCACCGTCAGCCAGAGGGGGATCATCTGCTTGCCGGGGATGACGGCCTTTGCGATCAGGCCCAGGACCAAGCCCACGATGATGGCCCACAACCACGTCATGTCGCCTCCTGTCGGAGCACGTAAGGGTGCTCCGACAGTGTCGCTCCGCATGACCTACGGCGCACGTGGGAGGCGGGCGTACGCAAGGTGCACTGTGGCACCTGGCCGTAGGGCGGCACGACCCGGTCTCGAAGGCGGCGGAGCCGCGGCGTACCGTGGGAACTGACCGGATAGCGGGGAGAATCCGGCACGACTGACCAGGTGGTGGAACGTGATGCGGAAGCAGAGCGGCGGCGAGGCCTTCCGGATCACGGGTGCTCGCCAGGGGCTGTCGGCGGATGTGCGGGGGCGGCAGCGGCGCTATGTGATCTCGATGGCGGTGCGTACGGTGGCCGTGGTGCTGACCGCCGTGCTGTGGAACATCGAGCGTCCTGTCGCCATTGCGATGCTTGTACTGGGGATCGCGCTCCCCTATATCGCGGTCGTCATCGCCAACGCGGGCCGGGAGAACGCTCCTTCGCTTCCGTCGACGTTCGTGGCGCCGCCGACCCGGCCGATGCTGAACGCCGGACATACGGAACCGGTTCCGGAGCCGCGGGGCACGGACGCATCGGACGCGCGGAGCGACCGGAGCTGATCGCTGCAGGTCTGCAAAGCTCAAGAAAAGCTCAGATCAATGATGCCGATCCGGTGCACCACGCACCATTCCCCGTGACATACTGCGTACGCGCTCCGCATCCCCCGTCGGAGCGACGGACCGACGCCGGGCGGCTCCCCCCGTGGCTGCCCGGCGTCGCCATGTCCGCCCCCGGATGCGGGACGTAGGGTTGAGGCCGTGAACTCCCCTGATCTCCCGAACTCCGCCGAGAGCGCCGTCATCTGCTCCGCCAAGGGCTGCCGCGCCGCCGCCGTATGGGTGCTGGCCTGGAACAACCCGAAGCTGCACACCCCGGACCGCCGCAAGACCTGGCTGGCTTGCGAGGAGCACCGGGAGCATCTGTCGCAGTTCCTCGGGATGCGGGGCTTTCTGAAGGATGTGGTGACGCTGGAGGAGTGGGAGGCGTCGGCCCGCTAGGTCCGTCCGGTGGATCAAGGGCGGGCTCGGTCACAGCCTGCCGGAGAGGTCCTAGGGTCTGTCCGATGGGTCAGGGTCGGAAAGGCCGCGGCGCCTGGTGCGGTGCATCGCAAGGCGCCGGAGCGGCCCGATAGCGGAGCTATTGGGACGTTTCGGCAACGCCGCGAGGTGCCGTGCCAGGCGCCGCGGGCCCGGCCATGACCCATCGGACAGACCCTAGACGCTCAGCCGACGGCGGCGGAGCGGGTAGGCGTGTGCGTGCGGGCGTGGGTGCGGGTGGTGGGCGTCCGCGCGGCGGCGGCGGTCGTTGCAGAGCAGGCACTTTCCGTAGCCCGGCGGAAGCGGATCCTCCGGGTCGCCGTACAAGGGGTCGACGGCGCCGTGCGGATGTATGGCGCAGCCCGTCGGGCCGGTCTCGGCGCCCAGTGAGCTGGCAGCGGTCAGTGCTCGCCGGAGGACGTCGACGAGCTGGTCCGCGTCGCGCCGGGTGGGCGCACTCTGCAGGGCGGAGGCAATGTCGGATGCGGTGGTCAGCGCGGTCTGGAGTTCGCGCAGGTTTGCGTAACCCATGTCTCGGAGCGTAGGCGGCCCCACTGACAATTGATCTTCCGATCGCACTTTGCGGCTTCCCATGCCCGCATGCATGCCCGTCCGGACCCACGATTTAGCACCAGGACGGTGACCCTCCGCTTGCCGGTGCATGACATGTGCGTCGTGGGGGTGTGCTGCGGGGCCGCGGTCGCGGCCACGGCCCCGCAGAGCGGTCGGCCGCTCAGGGAGCGATCGGCAGCGCGCGCTTGTGGTCGGTGAAGCGGTAGCGGCGGACGATCGACTGGAAGGCGACGTCGGCGACCGGCTTGCCCTCCAGGAAGTCATCGATCTGGTCGTAGCTCACACCGAGCGCGTCCTCGTCGGGCTTGCCCGGGTCGAGGGTCTCCAGGTCGGCGGTCGGCACCTTCCGTACCAGCTCCTCCGGGGCGCCGAGCGCGGCCGACACCGCGCGGACCCGGCGCTTGGTCAGCCCCGTGAGCGGCACGACATCGGCCGCGCCGTCGCCGAACTTCGTGAAGAAGCCGGAGACGGCCTCGGCCGCGTGATCCGTGCCCACGACCAGGCCGTCATGGGCGCCCGCGACCGCGTACTGCGCGATCATGCGCTGCCGGGCCTTGATGTTGCCCTGGACGAAGTCCTGGTGGTGGGCGTCCCGGAAGGTGACCCCGGCGTCCACCGCCGCCGCCAGCGCCGCATCGCTCGCCGGACGGATGTCGACGGTCAGCACCCGGTCGGCCCGGATGAAGTCCAGCGCCCGCTGCGCGTCCTTCTCATCGGCCTGGACGCCGTACGGCAGCCGCATCGCGAAGAACGTCGCGTCATGCCCGGCGGCACGGGCCCGCTCCACGGCGAGTTGGCAGAGCCGGCCCGTGGTCGTGGAGTCGACGCCACCGCTGATCCCGAGGACCAGGGAGCGCAGGCCCGTGGTCGTCAGCCGCTCCGTGAGGAAGGCCACCCGGCGCTCGATCTCC
Organism: Streptomyces sp. NPDC050636; assembly: GCF_040654775.1. Lineage (NCBI taxonomy): Bacteria > Bacillati > Actinomycetota > Actinomycetes > Kitasatosporales > Streptomycetaceae > Streptomyces > Streptomyces sp. NPDC050636. Next base: position 96,612 of record NZ_JBFAIP010000013.1, on the reverse strand, counting down.
CGCTCGGCGTCGAAGGACGCGGTCACCTGGAGATCCCGGGCGATCTCCTCCTGCAGGGCCTTGGACGCCGGGTCGGTCACGGCCGCTCCTCTGGTTTCTGGTATCCGTGTGCTGGTCATCCGGATGGTGCCGGCAGGAGAAACCTTAAGCCGGGTCCGCCCACTTCTTGAGAGCGGCCTTGCTCGTGAAATCCGCCACGTTCTTGTCCAGCGGAGAATCGGTGTACTGGTGGATCCGCCACTTCGCCTTGATCCGGGGGTGCCCGGCGGAGACGTAGTCGGCGATCCACAGGCCGTCGGCGGCGTAGGACGTCGTGTCGTGGTTGAGCCAGAAATCGCGGTTGCAGTAGAGCATCACGCGGTGCGTGGGCCGCAGCTTCTTGACCTCCAGAAGGAACTGGTCCTTCTGGGCATTGCTCGCGTATGTCCCCTCGCCGGTGCGCTCCCAGTCGGCAGCCAGGATGTCGCCCTCGATGGAAGCGCACTTCTCCACGAAATATCTCGCCTGCGCCGCGATATTCCCCGGCCAGAGGAAGTGGTAGAAACCGACCACACATCCCGCCTTACGGGCCTTCGCCGCCTGTGCGGACTGGCGCGGATTGATGTAGGAACGGCCCTCGGTGGCCTTGACGAATACGAAATCCAACCCCTCGGTGGAGTACGAGGTGTTGTACGAGCTGACATCGACACCATGCAGCATGAGCGGCCTCCCGCCGATCGGACCTGCCATTTCGAAGCGTCATTCAGTGCGTCGTTCGGTGCGTTGTGCAATGCGCCGTTCAAAGCGTCGTGCGAAGCGTTCGTGCGAAGCGTCATCTGCGTTCCAGCAGTTCAGCATGTTCACTGTCCAGGACGCCAGATCATGGCAGTGAAGTTCCGTACGCCGGCTGCGTGTTGGCGGCGTGAGCGATGGGCGATGTCCGTGAACTCGCCGATCGTGTCGCCGAGTTGGCCACCCGGTGGCCGGTCAGCGGGGTGGCCCACCCGGGGCGTCCTGAAGTGGGCCCGCGGGCCCCTCCGGGGCGGCGGTCTTCGCCTCGTCCAGGAGGGAGCGGAGCAACTGCCCGTCCTCGGCGGTCAGTTCGGAAACGAATCGGGTGAGCGCGGCGGCGCGGTCGTCCTGCTTGTCGAGCTCGCTGCGCATCCGCAGGGCGGTCAGCCCCGCGGAGTCCTGTATCGGCGCGTACGCATAGCCACGGCCCGCCCGGGAGCGGGACACCGCGCCCTTGCCGTGCAGCCGGGTGAGGATCGTCGTGACGGTCGTACGGGCGAGCCTGCGGTCCAGCGCGCACCGTACCTCGGCGGGGCTCAGCGGCCCCTCGGCCGCCCAGAGGGCTGCGAGCACGCTCGCTTCCAGCTCGCCGGCGGGGCGCCGCTGCACGGGTGGTGTCTGCGACATGTGACGCCGTTCACCTCTCCGTCGTCTACAGTTCCGTAGACCGTCTACTTGACTGTAGTCGGTCGGTTCGGCCGCCTGGCAGCGGCAGCCCCGGAACTCATTATGAGAGGGCCCACCGACATGGCCGGAGCCGTCGCGAATCCGCAGGTGACAGCCCTCCCGCAGGGCGTCGGCGGGCCGCTGCCGGGAGAATCTCCGGTGCCCACCCTCGCCTTCGGCGGAGCCTCGATCGACGGTGACCTCTACACCCGCACCACCGATCTGGCGCACCGCGCCCCGGACGCCCTCAACACCCTCGTCTCCTACTGGACCGACTACGGGCTGGGCCTGTTCGTGGTCCTGACGCTGGTCGCCTGGTGGCGTGCCCGGCACGCCGACTCCGCCCGTATGGCGATGGTGCTGGCCACCCCCGTCGTCGTGCTCGCCGCCTTCGTCGTCAACGACGTCATCAAGAGCTTCGTCGACGAGCAACGGCCCTGCCGGACGCTCCATACGGTCACGGTCGCGGCGTGTCCGGCGCCCGGCGACTGGTCATTCCCCAGCAACCACTCCGCCATAGCGGGCGCCGCCGCGGTCGCCCTGGTGCTGTGCCGCCGTCAGCTCGCCCGGACCGCCGTCCCGGCCGCGCTCCTGATGGCGGCCTCGCGCGTCTGGGTCGGCGCCCACTACCCGCACGACGTCGCCGTCGGCCTGGCCGTCGGCGGGCTCGTCGCCTGGCCGCTGACCCCCCTCGCCCGCCGCGCCGCCCCCGCCGTCGACCACCTCCGCGCCACGCGGCTGCGCCCCCTGGTGGCCGCGCGATGACAGCGTCCGGGCGGGAGCGGGGACCGGTCACCGGGCAGCCACGGGCGCTGGTGGCCCTCGCGGCGGTCTGCGCGGCGCTCTTCGCCGCCGCGTCCCTCCTCATGGCCGTACGCCACGGAGCCCCGCTTCCGGCCGAACGGTCCGCCCATGACTGGTCCGCGGCGCACCACGGGGAGCCGCTGCGTTCCCTGGCCCGCGCGGTCACCGCGACCGGCGCCGGCCCTGTCCCGTACCTGATGGCGGTGCTCGCCGGGCTGCTGGCCGGTGAGCACACGTCCGGCCGGATCCGTGCGGTGGCCTGTGCCGTGGCCGTACTGGCGGCCGGCCAGGCGATCCGTTACGGCCTGATGGAACTGCTCGCCCGGCCGCGCCCGCCGGCCGCCGACTGGACCGGGACCGCCGCCGGCCACGCCTGGCCCTCGGGCCACGCCACCACCGCCGTACTGGCGGCCGGAATCCTGGCCTGGGGCGTACAGCACCGCGCCGGCCCCGGCGTCGCCCGCACCTGGTGCGTGATGCTCGCCCTCTGGGCCGTCGCGGTCGGCGCCACCCGCGTCTACCTGGGGGTCCACTGGCCTGGCGACGTCCTCGCGGGCTGGCTCCTGGCCCTCGCCTGCCTGGCCCTGGCCCGCCTCGCCGCACCCTTCGCCCTCCACCGAACGGGCCCGCCCCCGCCTCCCAAGTCGCCCTCCGTGCAAGCCGATTGACGCGCCTCACGCACCAAAGAGGCGGATGACCATGACCCGCATGGCATACATGCCATGAATCGATGACGATCGGTCCAGGTCTTCCCCAAAGCGGCATGGAAGCGGGCCACCCGGAGCACTGTCCTGTGTGCCGGTGGGCGACCGCGGAGGTGAGCACGGGCGCGTCGTGGCACGGCACCGGCACCGGCACCGCGGTAAGCGTGCCAGGAGCAGCAGCCAGATCGGACACATCACGTACCACCAGGGGGACAGCACCATGGAGCGACCGCTCGACCGCCCAATAGGCCACTCGACACCCGGTCGCTGCGCGGCCGCCGCGGCCAAGGACCCGACCCCGTGCGAGGGGTCGCACGACGCCGCCACCATCGTCGACCGCCACGGCGCGGAGGTGGCCGGCTGCGTCCACCACTGCGCCCGGCTGCTGGCCTGCCTCGACGGCGGCCGCGTCCACCCGTACGTCCCGGCCGGCCATGCCCTGGACATCTACTCCCGGGCCCGCGAACTACCGCCCTTCGCCTGGGAGATCGGCAAATAGGCACCCGCGAGGGCGCGGCCGACGGCAGCTCCGCGGTGACTGTCAGTGGTCGCTCGTAATCTGCCGGTATGGCAGATCCAGGTGACGGTCGGCACTACACGCAGACGGCGGGGCGGCCCGCCCGGCGGGGTGAGAGCCCGGTCTTCGAGCGCTCCTCAGCACTCGATGATGTTCACCGCGAGCCCGCCCCGGGCCGTCTCCTTGTACTTCACGCTCATGTCGGCACCGGTCTCCTTCATGGTCTTGATGACCTTGTCGAGGGAGACATGGTGGCGGCCGTCGCCGCGCAGCGCCATACGGGCGGCGGTGATGGCCTTGACCGCGGCCATGCCGTTGCGTTCGATGCACGGGATCTGGACGAGGCCGCCGACGGGGTCGCAGGTCAGGCCCAGGTTGTGCTCCATGCCGATCTCGGCGGCGTTCTCGACCTGCTCGGGGGAGCCGCCGAGCACCTCGGCCAGGCCGCCGGCGGCCATGGAGCAGGCGGAGCCGACCTCGCCCTGGCAGCCGACCTCGGCGCCGGAGATGGAGGCGTTCTCCTTGAAGAGCATGCCGATGGCGCCGGCGGCGAGCAGGAAGCGGACGACGCCTTCCTCGTCGGCGCCGGGCACGAAGTTGATGTAGTAGTGCAGGACGGCGGGGATGATGCCGGCCGCGCCGTTGGTGGGGGCGGTGACGACCCGGCCGCCGGCCGCGTTCTCCTCGTTGACGGACATCGCGTAGAGGGTGACCCACTCCATCGCGTGGGCGAGCGGGTCGCCCGCGGAGCGCAGCTGGCGGGCGGAGTTCGCGGCGCGGCGGCGGACCTTGAGGCCGCCGGGCAGGATGCCCTCACGAGACATGCCGCGCGAGACGCAGGCCTGCATGACGCGCCAGATCTCCAGCAGGCCGTCGTGGATCTCCTCCTCCGTGCGCCAGGCCTTCTCGTTCTCCAGCATCAGTGCGGAGATGGACAGCCCGGTGTCCTGGGAGAGGCGCAGCAGCTCGTCGCCGGTGCGGAAGGGGTGCGTGAGGACGGTGTCGTCGAGCTTGATCCGGTCCTCGCCGACCGCGTCCTCGTCGACGACGAAGCCGCCGCCCACCGAGTAGTACGTCTTCTCCAGAAGGGGCGCACCGGCCGCGTCGTAGGCGAAGAGGGTCATGCCGTTGGCGTGGTACGGCAGGGCGCGGCGGCGGTGCAGGATCAGCTCGGTCGACTCGTCGAAGTCGATCTCATGGGCAGTGCCTATCTCGGCGCCCATCAGCCGCAGCCGCTTGGTCGTACGGATCCGCTCGACCTCGTCGTCCGCGCGCTCCACGTCGACGGTGCGGGGGGAGTGGCCCTCCAGACCGAGGAGCACCGCCTTGGGGGTGCCATGGCCGTGGCCGGTGGCGCCGAGCGAACCGAACAGCTCCGCGCGCACCGAGACCGCCTGTGCGAGGAGACCGTCCTTCTTGAGGCGCCCGACGAACATCCGGGCGGCGCGCATCGGGCCGACGGTGTGGGAGCTGGAGGGGCCGATGCCGATGGAGAAGAGGTCGAAGACGGAGATGGCCACGGTGGCGGACTCCCTTGTCTGCTGGGTGGAGGGCGGAGCAATTAGGGCAGGGGGTACGTTTCCGCACCGACGGGTACGCATCTGTGCCGACAGGTACGTTTCTGCGCCGACTGTCGAGCGTAACCCGGACGCGGCGCGACCTCGCCGGACGGAAATCGTCGGGTGGCCGTCGCCAGGGGGAACAGGGGGTATCGGAACCCTCACACGTCGGGCGTCAGGGGCGGGCACGGGGGGAAAACGGCCGGACAGAGCGGGGGCCCGGGGCCGGCGCGCGGCCCCGGGCCCATGGCCCGTTCCCCGGCCCGCCGGACTTCCGGCGGGCCGGGCCCTCAGTGGGAGACTCGCGTCACAGGGCGTCGTACCTCACACGAGGCCGCCCGGGACGCGCATCATCAGAGCGACGGATACAGCGGGTACTTGTCCGCCAGCGCCGTGACCCGGGCCTTGAGCGACTCGGTGTCGTACGACGGCTTCAGCGCCTCGGCGATGATGTCCGCGACCTCGCGGAAGTCGTCGGCCTGGAAGCCGCGGGTGGCCAGCGCCGGCGTGCCGATCCGCAGGCCCGAGGTGACCATCGGCGGCCGCGGGTCGTTCGGGATGGCGTTGCGGTTGACCGTGATGCCGACCTCGTGGAGGCGGTCCTCGGCCTGCTGGCCGTCCAGCTCGCTGTTGCGCAGGTCGACCAGGACGAGGTGGACGTCCGTGCCGCCGGACAGGACGGAGACGCCGACCTCGGTGACGTCCGGCTGGATCAGCCGCTCGGCGAGGATACGGGCGCCGTCCAGGGTGCGCTGCTGGCGCTCCTTGAATTCCTCGGACGCCGCGACCTTGAAGGACACCGCCTTCGCCGCGATGACATGCTCCAGCGGGCCGCCCTGCTGGCCCGGGAAGACCGCCGAGTTGATCTTCTTGGCGAGCTCCTGGGTGGACAGGATCACACCGCCGCGCGGACCGCCGAGGGTCTTGTGCGTGGTGGTGGTGACGACATGCGCGTGCGGCACGGGGGAGGGGTGCAGACCCGCGGCGACCAGACCGGCGAAGTGCGCCATGTCGACCATCAGGTACGCGCCGACCTCGTCCGCGATCCGGCGGAAGGCCGCGAAGTCCAGCTGCCGCGGGTAGGCGGACCAGCCGGCCACGATCAGCTTGGGGCGGTGCTCCTTGGCGAGGCGCTCGACCTCTTCCATGTCGACCAGGTTGGTCTTCTCGTCGACGTGGTAGGGCACCACGTTGTAGAGCTTGCCGGAGAAATTGATCTTCATGCCGTGGGTCAGGTGCCCGCCGTGGGCGAGGTTCAGGCCCAGGATGGTGTCGCCCGGCTTGATCAGCGCGAACATCGCGGCGGCGTTGGCCTGCGCGCCCGAGTGCGGCTGGACGTTGGCGGCCTCGGCGCCGAAGAGCGCCTTGATCCGGTCGATGGCAATCTGCTCGACGACATCGACGTGCTCACAGCCGCCGTAGTAGCGGCGGCCGGGGTAGCCCTCGGCGTACTTGTTGGTGAGGACGGAGCCCTGAGCCTCCATGACGGCGACCGGAGCGAAGTTCTCCGACGCGATCATTTCGAGGGTGGACTGCTGACGGTGGAGCTCGGCGTCGACGGCGGCGGCGACGTCGGGGTCGAGCTCATGGAGGGAGCTGTTGAGAAGCGACATGAGTTTTCCTGGAGGGGTCAGGGGCGCGATGGGGGTCCCCCGGACGCAGTCCGGGGAGCTTCCACTCGGGCGGTGGCAGAGGGACCGGGCAGGCTCAGCCGGCGGTGAAGGCGGTGTACTCGTCGGCCGAGAGCAGTTCGCCCGGCTCGCCGGCGATCCTCACCTTGAACAGCCAACCACCCTCGAACGGGGCGGAGTTCACCAGCGAGGGGTCGTTGACGACATCCTCGTTGGTCTCGGTGACCTCGCCGTCGACGGGCGCGTAGAGGTCACTGACCGACTTGGTCGACTCCAGCTCACCGCAGGTCTCGCCCGCCGTGACCGTGGTACCGACCTCAGGAAGCTGCACGTAGACGACATCGCCGAGGGCGTTGGCCGCGTGCTCCGTGATGCCGACCGTCGAGACACCGTCCTCGTCGGTCGACAGCCACTCGTGCTCCTTGCTGTAGCGCAGCTGCTGGGGGTTGCTCATGGCTCGATTCTCCTGTACGCGAGGGTGTGATCGTGAATGGGGTCTTGCACAGTGAGACGCGCGGTGCGCGCCGGTGCTGCTCCGCCCACGGCAGCCGCCGTAGGTGAAGCGTTACTTCTGCCGCTTGTAGAAGGGCAGCGCGACGACCTCATACGGCTCATGGCTTCCACGGATGTCCACCGCGACACCCTCGGTGCCCGGCGTGGCGTATGCCGCGTCGACATAGGCGATGGCGAGCGGCTTGCCCAGGGTGGGGGACGGCGCCCCGGAGGTGACCTCGCCGATGACCGTGCCGTCGGCCGCGACGACCGGGTATCCGGCGCGCGGCACCCGGCGGCCCTCGGCGATCAGGCCGACCAGCTTGCGCGGCGGGCTGGCCTCGGCGCGCTCGGCGGCCGCAGCCAGCGCGGCGCGGCCCACGAAGTCACCGTTGTTGGTGGTCTTCTCGAACTTCACGACCCGACCGAGACCGGCGTCGAACGGCGTGGTCGCGGTGGTCAGCTCGTGCCCGTACAGCGGCATGCCCGCCTCCAGGCGCAGCGTGTCACGGCAGGACAGCCCGCACGGGATCAGCCCGGCGTCCTTGCCGGCCGCGGTCAGCGCCTCCCAGAGGGCGACCGCGTCCGCGGGGCGGACGAACAGCTCGAAGCCGTCCTCGCCGGTGTATCCGGTGCGGGCGATCAGCGCATCCACACCGGCGACCGTCCCGGGCAGGCCCGCGTAGTACTTGAGGCCGTCCAGGTCGGCGTCCGTCAGTCCCTTGAGGATGCCGGGGGACTCCGGGCCCTGAATCGCGATCAGCGCATACGCGTCCCGGTCGTCGCGGACCGCGGCGTCGAAGCCGGCCCCGCGCTCGGTCAGCGCGTCCAGCACCACCTGGGCGTTGGAGGCGTTGGCGACGACCATGTACTCCTGCTCGGCGAGGCGGTAGACGATCAGGTCGTCCAGAATGCCGCCCTCGGCCTCGCAGATCATGGTGTAGCGGGCGCGGCCGGTCTTCACCCCGCCGATGTTGCCCACCAGCGCGTAGTCGAGCAGGTCGGCGGCCTGCGGTCCGGTGACGGTGATCTCGCCCATGTGGGAGAGGTCGAAGAGGCCGGCGCGGGTGCGGACGGCGACGTGCTCGTCGCGTTCGCTGCCGTAGCGCAGCGGCATGTCCCAGCCGGCGAAGTCGGTCATGGTCGCGCCGAGCGTGCGATGCGTGGCATCGAGCGCGGTGCGGCGGGGGGCATCAGTCATGGTTCTGGGCTCCCAGGCATGGGTGACAAGACGTTCTCCCCATCTGTCATCGGAACCTGAGAGGTTCACCGGGATCCCGCGAACGGACCCGGTTTGCACCTTGGGTGGAGCCGCCCCGTAGGCCGGGCAGTGGCTCGCTTTTCAGATCTGCCTCGCCCGCGCGGTATAGGGGCCTGAGAGATTCAAGGGAGGACTTGCTCCTTCGGCGCCCCGCCGTGGCGGCCGGGGACTCTCCCGCGCGGATTCAAGCGGCCGGTATGGAGTTGGCCGTGCACGGGTGTCGAACCGGTGTGCACGTGGCGCCGACATCATTGCACGGGATCGCCGGATACAGGAGCCCTGGTCGTCGCCCCGCCCCCGGCCACGTCCACAGCGCGGACGGATCGGACAATCTCCTTGAAGGGCATTACCGTTTCTTGACACTCTGCGGGTAGAGAACGGGCTTGGACCGGACTCGAACCGGACCGGGAGGGGCGATCACGGTGCACAGGGAAGCCGCATTCGCGACGAATGCGGGGGTCGCGGGCGCCGCGATGCCCCGCCCCAGGCGCACGCCCCTGGCCGTCGTCAGGCCAGGACGCAACGCCGATGTCATGGACTTGAGAGGAGCGCAGCAGGCCCGCCACGCGGCCGAGATGCGCTTTCCGGCCGGCGACCTGGTCGTGGTCTCCGGCCTGCCGGGGAGCGGCAAGAGCACGCTGATGCACCGCATCGTGCCGTCGTTGGACGCGCGGGGCGTCCCGGTGCACCGCATCGACTCGCAGGACGTCCGCGCACGCTGGGAGCGCGGCAGGCTGCGCCGGCTGCCGTACGGCCTCTACCGCCCGCTGGTCCGCGCCTCCCACTACCTCGGGCTGCGCCGCGCGCTGCGTTCCCGCGAGAGCGTGGTGGTGCACGACTGCGGGACGCAGGCGTGGGTGCGGCGCTGGATCGCGCGGTCGGCCCGGCGCGGCGGCCGGGGGCTGCATCTGGTGCTGCTCGATGTGTCGCCCGAGGTGGCGCTGTCCGGCCAGGAGTCCCGGGGGCGCGGGGTCTCGGGGTACGCGTTCGCGCGGCACCGCAGGGCGGTCGGCCGGCTGGTCGGCGGGGCGGAGGCGGCCCGGCTGCCGAAGGGCTTCGACTCGGCGGTGCTGCTGGACCGGGGGGCGGCCAGCGCGCTGGAGACGGTGGGTTTCGGCTGACCGAGACGGTGGGTTTCGGCTGGGGTGGGGTCCCTAGGGGGTGGGCGAACACTTCCCGTAGGTGTTGCGAGCGCCCCCTGCGGGGCCACAACGTGGGGGCGCGGGGCGTTATTCCGGTGGTGCGGAAGGGGATCGGCAAGACGGTGCCCGGCCGCAGGATCGGCAAGACGGTGCCCGGCCGCAGGATCGGCAAGACGGTGCCCGGCCGCAGGATCGGTAAGACGGTGCCCGGCCGCAGGATCGGTAAGACGGTGCCCGGCCGCAGGATCGGCAGGACGCCGTCCGGTCGCCTTCCTGCTTCCTGCAGAGACCCGCGGCCGGGAACCCCGCCGTGCTCGTTTAGGGTCTTTGGCCAGAAAGCGCGGTGTGAACGGGGCGGTGCGAACGGGTGGATGAGATGAACTTTCCGGAGCAGGGAATACCGGAGCTGGCGTGGCCGGCGAACGAGCTCGAAGAGGTGCTGGGCGCGTCGGTCGGGCACCCGGGCGCGGGCGGCCGGATCGTCGAGGTACTGGGCCGCAGCCGGCTGTGGGTACCGCTGCCCAACGGCGGCGGCCCCGAGAGCGCGGGCCTGGGTGCCGGCGGCCTCGACCTGCCCACCGTGGAGATCGGCGGCGCGGCGTATGTCCCGGTCTTCAGCTCCGAGCAGGAGTTCCGGCGGGCCGTCGGCCCGCACATGTCCTTCACCGTCGCGCCGGCCCGGGAGTTCGCCCGCGGCCTGCCCGCGAAGCTGGGCATCGCGGTCAATCCGGACGGCACGATCGGCGTCCCGCTGCCGCCGGACGCGGTGGCCGCACTGTGCCGGGTGGGGCGTACGGAGGCGGACGGCCCGGCGAGCGGCGGCCGGGTGCGGCTCTTCGAGCCGGACTGGCAGGACGAGCCGGTGGACTTCCTGGCCGCCGCCGGACTGGAGTTCTCCGGTGCCGGATTTGTCCTGACTGCCCGGCGTGTCCTGGCAAGTGTCGAGGGCGACACGCCCGCGCTGTTCGTCGGAGTTCAGGTCGAGGTGCCCCCCGCCGCGCTGCACGACGGCACCGCCCGCGAAGGGGCCCTGCAAGCCCTGGGACGTGCGCTGGGCGCGGTGCCGGTGCCCTGGCCCGTACAACTCGTCATGCTGGACATCGCCCAGGGCGACCCGGTCGCCGACTGGATGCTGGAGCGTGTGCGGCCCTTCTACGCTCGGGAGCACTCGTAAGCTGGTTGGATGACGGGCGGGCGCCCCACGTGCCCTGCCGACAGAAGGGACGGACCACGTGAGCGCGGGTGCGCATCAGGGAGCGGCGGCGGCCGGACAGGTCGAGCAGATGCTGCAGCAGGTCTCGCCCGGTCGCTACGACGCCTATGAGGCGCTGCTGCAGGCACTCGCCACCGGACAGGTCTGGATGCTGCTCTGGCAGGGCCGGGCCGGTATGCCCGACGCGCAGTACGGAAACATGGAGGTCGACGGCCTCGGCTACGCGCCGTGTGTGACCTCCGCCGCCGAACTCGCCGCCTCCGGCTGGACCCGCGACCACGAACTCGTCACCGGTCCCGACATCGCTGCGACGCTCTTCCCCGACCGCTGGGGCCTGTGGCTGAATCCGCACGCTCCCGGCGGTGGAGTCGGCATTCCCTGGCTGGATCTGCGCCGTATCGCCGGCGGCCTCGATCGGCTGCCCGCCGGACCGCTGCGGATCTCGGACCCGGTCATCGACATCCCGCAGTTCTATGCCCTCCTGGCCCAGAACGCCCACCGGACGCCCGCTGTACGGTCGTTGCGCCGGGCGTGGGTGCAGCCCGCCCTGGGTGCCCCCTATCTGGCGATCGGTCTGGACCTGTACGACACCGGCCAGCACGCGGTGGATTCGGTGCGGTTGATGATCCAGCAGTCGATCGGCGCGGTTCCGGACGGATTGCCGGTATCGACCGTCGCCATGAACGATGAATACGACCCCGTCGGCATGTGGATGCGGGCTTCCACGCGCCCCTTCTTCGACCGCGACGGCTATGCCCAGCCCCCCGGCCAGGGCCCCGCTCCCGCGCCTTCCTACGGCTACGGATATCCGCGTCCCTACTGATCCGCGTTGGTCCAAACCAGCTCCGGATAGCCCGGCAGGGCGCTTTTCTTTGGTGTGAATTCACCCCTTGTGCCCACCGGTTGGGCCCCTCTTCCGCGGTTGTGCATTCCGCTTAGCCGGTCCGGCTGTCCGTATAACGGAAGCCCGTGGGCCACATCACAGTTGCGCATCCTTTCACCGCGAGGGCTGGTGAGTGATCGCGAATCGGATGAAGACTCCGGCAGCAGAGAGCTTCGGCTCTTTGTACGGGCGTCATTCAGACCGGCATCGCGTGAATCTCTGATTTCCACGGGGCGAACCTCCGCGATGTCCGCACCACTTGCACTTCCTGCACCAGTGATGTGAATCAGGCCGCTACAGCGGCGGGCATTGGGCCGGCCACCGTCGGCCGAGAGGGGTCAAAGGCACCGTGACCGCACCGATCGAGACCACCGGGGCGGCTGCTGAGGCGCAGCCGGAAGCGGTGCTGAAGGGCGTGGAGAGCAAGCGCATCGAGGGGCGCTCGCTCGGCCAGATCGCGTGGCTGCGCTTCCGGCGCGACAAGGTCGCGGTGGCCGGAGCCATCGTTGTCATCCTGCTCGTCGTGGTCGCCGCGCTCTCCCGTCCCCTCCAGGCGCTGCTCGGGCTGGACCCGAACAGCCCGAACCAGTCGCTGATCGACCCCAACACCACGCTGCCCAAGGGCGACTTCGGCGGCATGAGCGGGGACCACCCGCTCGGTGTGGACCCCAAGTTCGGCCGCGACCTGCTCGCGCGCATCATCGAGGGCTCCTGGGTGTCGCTGATCGTCGCCTTCGGCGCGACGCTGCTGTCGGTCGCCATCGGCACCGTCCTCGGCGTCGTCGCCGGCTTCTACCGAGGGCGGGTGGACGCGTTCATCAGCCGCATGATGGATGTCTTCCTGGCCTTCCCGCTGCTGCTGTTCGCCATCGCCATCTCCGCCTCGCTCCAGGGCGGCGCATTCGGGATGGAAGGCCTGCCGCTGCACATCTCGGTGCTGATCTTCGTGATCGGCTTCTTCAACTGGCCGTACATGGGACGTATCGTGCGCGCCCAGACGCTGTCGCTGCGCGAACGCGAATTCGTGGACGCCGCCCGCGGCATGGGCGCGCGCGGGCCGTTCATCCTCTTCCGGGAACTGCTGCCCAACCTGGTGGGACCGATCATCGTCTACTCGACGCTGCTGATCCCCTCCAACATCCTCTTCGAGGCGGCGCTGAGCTTCCTGGGCGTCGGCATTCAACCTCCCCAGGCGTCCTGGGGCGGAATGCTCAACCAGGCGGTCAAGTACTACGAGGTCGACCCCCAGTACATGATCGTCCCCGGCCTTGCGATCTTCGTCACCGTGCTCGCGTTCAACCTGCTCGGTGACGGTCTGAGGGACGCGCTGGACCCGCGCAGCCGCTGACGACTGCCGGGCACCCGCCCGCCGCCCAGAAGCCTCAACAGCATTGTGGCGTTTTGATGTTCCGACCTTTTTCGACGAACGAAGGGGATACCGACCATCATGCGAAGGTCAGTTCCGGTCGCGGCGATCGCGGCCATCACCAGTGCGGGCCTTTTGCTGGCCGGCTGCAGCGGGAGCAAAGGCTCCTCGGACGGCTCGGCCGAGGCGAACGCCGCGACCAAGGACATCGTCAATGTCTCGGACGCGAAGGGGGGCACGGTCAACTACGCGATCAGCGACGCCCCCGAGTCGTTCGACCCGGGCAACACGTACTACGCCTTCATCTACAACTTCAGCCGGCTCTACGCGCGCCCGCTCACCACCTTCAAGCCGGGCCCCGGCTCGAAGGGCAACGAGCTGGTCCCGGACCTCGCCGAGTCGATGGGCAAGGCCTCCGACGGCGGTAAGACCTGGACGTACAAGATCCGCAAGGGCCTCAAGTACGACGACGGCTCGGCGATCACGTCCCAGGACGTCAAGTACGCGGTCGAGCGCAGCAACTTCGCGCGTGACACCCTCTCGCTGGGCCCGAACTACTTCCAGCAGTTCCTCAAGGACAACGACGGCGGCTACAAGGGCCCCTACAAGGACAAGAGCAAGGACGGGCTCAAGTCCATAGAGACCCCTGACGACCACACGATCGTCTTCCGCCTGAAGAAGGCGTTCGCCGAGTTCGACTACCTGGTGAGCGCCCCGCAGACCGCCCCGGTGCCGCAGGCCAAGGACAAGGGCGCGGACTACACCAAGTCCGTGGTCTCCTCCGGTTCTTACAAGTTCCAGAGCTACGAGGAGGGCAAGCAGCTCACCCTCGTCCGCAACCCGCACTGGTCCGCCAAGACCGACACGCTGCGCAAGCAGCTGCCGGACAAGATCGTCCTGAAGCTGAAGGTCGCCCAGTCGACCATCGACAAGGACCTGCAGTCCGGCAACACCCTGGTGGACCTGGCCGGACGCGGTGTCGACGGCCAGACGCAGGCCAAGCTCCTGGTGGACTCCAAGGCGAAGGCCAACACCGACAACGCGCTCGGCCAGCGCCTCGTCTACACGGCGATCAACACCAAGGCGAAGCCGTTCGACAACATCGAGTGCCGCAAGGCCGTCGAGTACGCCATCGACAAGAAGGCCGTGCAGACCTCGCTCGGCGGCCCGATCCGCGGTGAGGTGGCGTCCACGGCCCTGCCCACCGACATCGACGGCTACCAGAAATTCGACCTGTACCCGCAGAAGTACAAGGGCGACAAGCTGGATCTGACCGAGGCCAAGAAGCACTGGGACAAGTGTGGCGCCGGCAAGATCGACACCACCATCCTGGCGCGCAACGACCGTCAGGACGAGGTGGACGCGGCGACCACGGTCATCGACTCGCTCAAGAAGATCGGCATCAACGCCAAGATCCAGAGCTACCCGACCAGCAAGTACTTCTCGGACTACGCGGGTGTGCCGGAGTTCAACAAGAAGAACAACGTCGGCCTGATCATGATGCAGTGGGGCTCGGACTTCCCGACCGGCTACGGCTACCTGCAGCAGATCCTCAACGGCAAGGCGATCAGCAAGTCGGGTAACACCAACCTCTCGCAGCTGGACGACCCGGAGATCAACAAGCTGCTCGACACCGCCATCGCCAACACCGACAAGGCCGCCCGTGAGAAGGCGTACGCCGAGATCGACAAGAAGGCGATGGAGCAGGCGGCGCTGGTCCCGCTCACCTACTTCAAGGTCCTGATGTACCGCTCGCCCAAGGCCACCAACATGGTGTCCACCTCGGCCTTCAGCGGTGAGTACGACTACCTCAACATCGGCGTCAAGAAGTAGCAGCCCTGGAAGGCAGGTGAAGGCATTGGTATCCGCGGGCCGGTCATGGCCGGCCCGCGGTACCGGCGCCGCATCCCCGTGTTCTCGTACATCATCCGCAGGTTGATCAGCGCAGTGATCCTGCTGCTGATCGTCAGCGCGGTCACTTTCGGCATCTTCTTCCTGCTGCCGAAACTGGCCGGGCAGAGCACCGACCAGCTTGCCCAGCAGTACATCGGAAAGGCCCCCACGCCCGCGGACATTGCCGCGGTAAAGAAGAACCTCGGCCTGGACAAGCCCGTGTACGAGCAGTACTGGGACTTCCTCAAGGGCATTTTCGTCGGTGTCGACTATAAATTCGGTCCGGAAGCGGCCAAGTGCCATGTGCCGTGCTTCGGTTATTCCTTCAAGACGCATATCGAGGTCTGGCCGGAAATCCAGTCCCGGCTTCCGGTGACCCTTTCGCTGGCCGGCGGTGCCGCCGTGACGTGGGTCGTCTCCGGTGTCGCCACCGGCGTGCTGTCCGCGCTGCGCCCCGGCTCGCTCTTCGACCGGATGGCCATGGGTGTCGCCCTGGCCGGCGTCTCCCTCCCCATGTTCTTCACCGGCGCCCTGGCGCTGGCCCTCTTCACCTACCAGTGGCCGATCTTCGAACGCAGCGACTACGTACCGCTGATGGACGATCCGTTCCTCTGGGCACGGACCCTGGTCCTGCCCTGGGTGACGCTGGCCTTCCTCTACTCCGCGCTCTACGCCCGGCTCACCAGGGCCGGCATGCTGGAGACGCTGAGCGAGGACTACATCCGTACCGCCCGCGCCAAGGGCCTGCGCGAACGCAAGGTGGTCGTACGGCACGGTCTGCGCGCCGCGCTCACCCCGATCATCACGGTGTTCGGCATGGACCTGGGCCTGCTGCTCGGCGGCGCGCTGATCACCGAACAGGTCTTCTCGCTCAAGGGAGTCGGCGCCTTCGCCGTCGAAGCGATCAACGCCAACGACCTGCCGAACATTCTCGGCGTCACCCTGCTCGCCGCGTTCTTCATCGTCATTTGCAACCTGGTGGTGGACGTTCTGTACGCCGCCGTCGACCCGCGGGTGAGGCTCTCGTGACCGACCTGGACAAGACGGGCGCCGCGGTCGGTGAACCGACCCCCGCAGCGGCGCAGCCGCCCTCCGCGTTCCTCGAAGTGCGCGACCTGAAGGTGCACTTCCCGACCGACGACGGCATCGTGAAGTCCGTCGACGGCCTCTCCTTCGGCCTGGAGAAGGGCAAGACCCTCGGCATCGTCGGCGAGTCCGGCTCCGGCAAGTCCGTGACCTCGCTCGCCGTCATGGGGCTGCACCGCGCCTCCCGCCAGCAGCGCAGCAAGGTCAGCATGTCCGGCGAGATCTGGCTGGACGGCAAGGAGCTGGTCTCCGCCGATCCGGACGAGGTGCGGCGGCTGCGCGGCCGCGAGATGGCGATGATCTTCCAGGACCCGCTGTCCGCGCTGCACCCCTTCTACACCGTCGGCCAGCAGATCGTGGAGGCGTACCGCGTCCACAACGAGGTCGACAAGAAGACCGCGCGCAAGCGGGCCATCGAGATGCTCGACCGGGTCGGCATCCCGCAGCCCGACAAGCGGGTGGACGACCATCCGCACCAGTTCTCCGGCGGTATGCGCCAGCGCGCGATGATCGCGATGGCGCTGGTCAACAACCCCGAGCTGCTGATCGCCGACGAGCCGACCACCGCCCTCGACGTCACCGTCCAGGCGCAGATCCTGGACCTGATCCGCGATCTCCAGAAGGAGTTCGGCTCGGCGGTCATCATCATCACCCACGACCTGGGAGTGGTGGCCGAGCTCGCCGACGACCTGCTGGTGATGTACGGCGGCCGGTGCGTGGAGCGCGGGCCCGCGGAGAAGGTCTTCTACGCGCCCCAGCACCCCTACACCTGGGGCCTGCTCGGCTCCATGCCGCGGATCGACCGTGACCAGACCGACCGGCTGATCCCCGTCAAGGGATCGCCGCCCAGCCTGATCAACGTGCCGTCCGGCTGTGCCTTCAACCCCCGTTGCCCGTACGCGGACGTCCCCAAGGACAACGTCACCCGCACGGTGCGCCCCGAACTGCGCCAGGTCGACGGCGGGCACTTCTCCGCCTGTCACATGTCGCAGGAGGAGCGGGAGCGTATCTGGACCGAAGAGATTGCGCCGAAGCTGTGACCGAGACAGACGACAGCAAGAAGATCCCGGTCGAGAAGTCGGCCGGCACCGCACCGGCGGCCGCACCCGAGGCCGCCCCCGATCCCGAGCCGCTGCTGCGGGTCCGCGGTCTGGTCCGGCACTTCCCGATCACCAAGGGCCTGCTCAAGCGGCAGGTCGGGGCGGTCCAGGCGGTCGACGGCATCGACTTCGACGTCCGGCCCGGGGAGACGCTCGGCGTCGTCGGCGAGTCCGGCTGCGGCAAGTCGACGATGGGCCGGCTGATCACCCGGCTCGACGAGCCCACCGGCGGCTCCATCGAGTTCCAGGGCCGGGACATCACCCATCTGTCCCCGGGCAAGCTGCGGCCGATGCGCCGCGACGTCCAGATGATCTTCCAGGATCCGTACGGTTCGCTGAACCCGCGGCACACCATCGGCGGCATCATCGGCACCCCCTTCCGCCTCCAGGGCGTCGAGCCCGAGGGCGGTGTGAAGAAGGAGGTGCAGCGGCTGCTGGAGCTGGTGGGCCTGAGCCCGGAGCACTACAACCGCTATCCGCACGAGTTCTCCGGCGGCCAGCGGCAGCGCATCGGTATCGCACGGGCGCTGGCCCTCAAGCCGAAGCTGGTCGTCGCCGACGAGCCGGTCTCGGCCCTCGATGTCTCCATCCAGGCGCAGGTCGTCAACCTCATGGACGACCTCCAGGAGGAGCTGGGGCTGACCTACGTCATCATCGCGCACGACCTCTCGGTCATCCGGCATGTATCGGACCGGATCGCGGTCATGTACCTCGGGAAGATCGTGGAGTTGGCCGACCGCAAGGCGCTCTACGAGTCACCGATGCACCCGTACACCAAGGCGCTGCTCTCCGCGGTGCCGGTGCCCGACCCCAAGCGGCGGACCCAGCGCGACCGGATTCTGCTCAAGGGCGATGTGCCGTCGCCGATCAACCCGCCGTCCGGCTGCCGGTTCCGTACCCGCTGCTGGAAGGCGACCGAGGTGTGCGCAACCACGGAACCGCCGCTGGTCGCGCTGCGCACGGGCCACCAGGTGGCCTGCCACCACCCGGAGAACGCCTCGGACCAGGCCCCCGGCAAGGTGCCCGCCCAGGCATCGGTCCAGACATCGGGCACGGCGTCCGCCAAGACACCGGACCCGGCACCGGACCCGGCGAAGAAGGCGTCAAACGCGCCAACTGATCAGTAATGCCTGAGGGATTGGCAAAGTCCCCGGTAAAACGGGGCGGGAGAGTGCAGAGTCGGCGCGGTTGTTTCCTTCATCCGTGTGTTCGAAAGGACGGCTCGTGGCACTCTCCCGTTCCGGGCGTCGCACTTCCCGCCTGCTCGCCCCGGCGGCCGGCGGTGGCCTCGGCGCGCCGGCCGTTTTCGGCTCGCAGAGCAGCTCCGACTATGGCTGGTTGACTTCCTCCCTCCCCTGGCGGAGAGGGATTCCTACGGCTCGCGCCGTGGGGTTTCCTGCTTCGTCGCCGACTGCCTGCCCGGAATTCTCCGTTGAGGTCTTACACCGGCTCCACAGGCTGATACCGCCAGCCCGGCGGCCAGAAGGTTTTCCGCTGAGTTCACATCCCGGTCGTGCGTTGCGCCGCAGCCATCGCATGTCCAGGTGCGGACGTGAAGTGGCATCTGCTGTTGCAGGGCGCCGCAGTGGGAGCACAGCTTGGATGAGGGAAACCAGCGGTCCACGACCACCAGGTTCCGCCCGTACCAGGCCGCTTTGTACTCCAGCATGCTCCGGAACTCCGACCATGCGGCGTCGCAGATGGCTCGGGCGAGCTTCCGGTTCTTGACCATGTTGCGCACGGCCAGGTCCTCGATCGCGAGCGTTTGGTTTTCGCGCACGAGACGAGTGGCTGAGTTGCTGGCGTGCGAAAACTCGGATAACTTTCGATCATGCCGCTTCGTACCCACGAGGAACGCCGCGAGTACCAGCGCCAATGGCGACAAAAGAGAACAGAGGCTGGGCTCTGCTACGCATGTAGTAGCCCCTCCATACCCGGTAGGACACGGTGCGCAGATTGCGCAGAGAAAGTCCGTACCGCCAGTATCGAACGACGTGCCAAGCGACGCGTTCAGGGCCTTTGCGTCATCTGTGGAGCGCCGGTCAAAAGTAGTCGGATGTGCTGCCAGGACTGCATCACCCGGCAAACGAACCGGCATCATCGTTTCAGAGACGCAGCCCTCAACCGTTACGGGCGTAAATGCGCGTGCTGTGGTGAGGCGGAGAAGTCGTTCCTCTGCATTGACCACATCAACAACGACGGTAACAAGCACAGACAAGAAGTTGGCGCAGGAACCAGCTTCTTCGTCTGGCTCGCAAAGAATGGATTCCCTGACGGGTTTCAGACGCTCTGTTGGAACTGCAATGCAGGGAAGCACATCAACGGCGGAGTATGCCCACACCAGGCACCGCAGATATGAGTCAGGTGGCCTGGGCAGCTGCAAGAGCGAGGTTGTAGACCTTCCGTACGCATCCGAAGGTGCGCGACAGCTCCGCTGCCTGCGCATTCGTCGGGTAGAAGCGGTATTTGAACGCCCGCTTCACGGACGTGGTCGACATGCCTCACAAGCTAGCGTGTCAACGTGTAATCCCGCAGCCAATCGCTTGCGGCCGTAAGTCCTGCTGCTAGGCGCCCCGCTTGCCCCCGCCGGCGAGCTGCTGCGACCGGGGCAGATGCAGGCCGAGGTAGACCGCGGACATCCGCAGTGCGAACACCACCCCCGCCGAGATCGCGGCGGCGGGGGTGGCCCCGGTGCCGAGGTGGTACAGCGCCAGATAGCAGCAGGCGCCGGCCAGCGCGGCGATCGCGTACACGTCCTCACGCAGCAGCAGTGGCGGGAACTCCCCGCACAGCACATCGCGGATGACCTCACCGGCAACTCCGGTCAGTACCGCGAGAATGATCACCGCGAGCGGGGTGGCGCCCGCCTCGATCGCCGCGCGGGCCCCGATCACCGTGACGACAGCGAGCCCGACCGCGTCCACCACCAGCAGCGATTTGCGCGGCAGCGACCAGAACCGCAGATAGACCATGGTGCCGACGCCGACACAGATGATCACCGTCAGCAGTACCCAGTCGTGCGTCCAGTACAGCGGCTGCCGGTTGAGGATCAGATCGCGCAGCGTGCCGCCGGAGATGGACGCGGCGAAGGCGAGCACCAGCCCGCCGAAGGGGTCCATGTTGGCGCGGTAGGCGGCCAGCACCCCGCTCGCGGCGAAGGCCGACACGCCGACCAGGTAGAGCACATGAAGCATGGCGCCCATCATCGCAGGCCCGGAACGGCCGCCTCCGCTCGCGGTCGCCGCGGCCGGCGAGAGGGTCGTGGAAATTGACCCTACCGGTCGGTAACCATTCCCTGTACCGTGCATGCCATGGCAATGGCGACCATCGGTAACAGTGAGTTCGACCGCGATACGGCGGTCACCCGCCGCGCTCCCGGCGTCTATGACGCGCACCTCTCAGCCGGGTGGACGATCATCCAGGCGGTCAACGGCGGCTATCTGCTCGCCCTCATGGGCCGCGCGCTGGGCGACGCCCTGCCGCACCCCGACCCGATGTCGGTCACCGCGCACTACCTCACGGCCTCCGTCCCCGGACCTGCCGTCATCCGCACCGAAGTGGTCCGCACCGGCCGCACGATGTCCACCGGCACCGCCACCCTCGTCCAGTTCGCCGAGGACGGCACCGAGATCGAGCGGCTGCGGGTGCTCGCCGCGTACGGCGACCTCGGCGCGCTGCCCGACGACGTCCGCACGACCGCCAAGCCGCCGGCCATTCCCCCGTACGAACACTGCCTGGGCACCGACAGTGCCCCCGGCGGCCGGCCGGCCATCCCCGGCAGCACCGCCATCGCCGGGCGGCTCGACCTCCGGCTGGACCCGGCGACCGCGGGCTGGGCCGTCGGCGCGCCGTCCGGCAAGGGCGAGATGCGCGCCTGGTTCGGCCTCGCCGACGGCCGCGCGCCCGACCCGCTCTCGCTCCTCCTGACGGTCGACGCGCTGCCGCCCACCGCCTTCGAGATGGGCCTGTCCGGCTGGGTCCCCACCGTCGAGCTCACCGCCCACATCCGGCGCCGCCCGGCGCCCGGCCCGCTCCGGGTCGCCATCACCACCCGCAACCTGGCCGGCGGTTTCCTGGAGGAGGACGCCGAGGTCTGGGACTTCGAGGACCGTCTCGTCGCGCAGTCCCGCCAGTTGGCACGGGCGTTGTAGGCGGTCCGCGGCAGCGGCCGCGGTGGCCGCCGCTCTGGTCGGACGGTGGCCGAATCGCGGCTCACCTGACGTGAAAGAGACGGCGGCGCCCGGCGTGCTCGTGCCAAACTGATCGCCATGGGGGACCTGGCGCTCAGAATCGATGACGACACCGTCGTATGGCTGCGGGCTGATCCTCCCGGCCCGCTCGGCGCCGATGCGGCGAAGTGGCACAGCCCGCCGCCGAGTGCGGATCAGCGGCCGGACGGCGACGGCGAATTGGAGCTGCCCGAGGCCTTCGGGTCCGCCCGGCCCGTCAGCGTCGACAGCCGGATGAGCCGCGCGGTGACCCGCGGCGGGGAGGTCCTGGAGGAGGCGCTGCGCCCGCTGAGCGGTGTGCTCGGCCAGATCCACCGGTCGATCTCCAGCGGCAGTCACCGCCCGGACGAGGTCACGGTGCAGTTCGGTGTCACGCTCGGCTCGGACCTGAAACTCGGGGTGTTCTCCGGAAAGGGCGAGGCGAGTTTCACCGTGTCGGCCACTTGGAACCTCGGTGGTGCGGGCGAGCAGGGCACGACGCCCGGGGCCGGCGGCACGCGCGAGGCCGGCGGGACGAGCGCGGTCGGCGCCGCGAGCGAGGCCGGTGGGGCGGCGCCGTGATCACCGACGCCGGTCCGGATTCGCCGCTCCAGCTGTCCTTCGCCTCCGTACGCCACGGCGGACAGCCGGTGGGTGCCGGTGTGCTGGTGTCCGAACGGCTCGTCCTGACCTGCGCGCATGTCGTCAACAGCGCGCTGGGCAGGGGGCGTTTCGCACAGGAGACCCCCGGATACGGCGACCCGGTCACGGTCCGGCTGCCCCATGTCGCGGCCGGCCGGGACCTCACGGCACACGTCGTACGGGAGATGTGGGTGCCGCCGCGGGCCAAAGCGGTGGGCAGCGATCCGGTCGTCCCCGGGAGCCTGCCCTACCACGGCGATCTCGCGGTCCTGGAGCTGGCGGCCGACCCGCCGGCAGGGGCGGCACCGGCACCGTTCCTGCTGCACAACTACGGCAACGAAGTCGTCGCGTTATGGGCCAGCGGCAACCCGCTGCCCACCGTGCGCGCCGTGCCCCGGGTCTCCGCGCCACCCTGGATCGCGCTGGATGTGAGCGGCGGCGCCCAGGTCACCGAGGGCTTCAGCGGCGGGCCGCTGTGGGACCGCGAACGCCAGGCCGTGGTCGGCCTGGTCGCCGCCGTGCACCGCGACCCCGGCCCGACCGCCCCCGGCGCGCCACCGGCCACGATGTACGCCATCAGCGTGCCGGCCATCGAAGCCGAACTCCCCACGCTGCCGCCCTCGGCAGTGCCCACGGCCCGGCGCGGCGTACAGCAGCTGCTCATGGCGCTGGAGCGGGTACTGAAGGGCCGGGAGGCGGTCTTGGCCTGCGAGGAACGGCTCGCCGCCCGGCTCGGCAGGCCCTCGGCGGGCCCGGCCGCCGACCTGGAACGGCTGGCCGGCCTGGCGGTGAGCGTACGCCGCGGCATCCCCGAACTCCTCGACCTGGTACGGGACCACGTCCCCTACGGCGGTGACCCCTACGACCCGCATGCCCGGCCCGGCAGGTATGCCGCCCGCGACGACTGGGAGCGGCTGCGCCGCGCCGCCCGCGCGGTGCGCCCGGGGGAGTCTCTGACCACCCGCCAACGACGCGATCTGTCCGGCCTGTTGGCCCACTGCACCCGTACCGACCCGAGGGCCCTCCTGGAGTGCGTACTCCCGCACGCGCCGGAACTGCCCGCCGTGACCGGTCTGGCCGACGCCATGGACGCGCTGGAGGGGTTCAGCTCCACCGCCGGCGCGCCCGTACCGCCGCTGCTGCAGGGCGTGGTGCGGATCAGTGCCGACGAGCGCGCGGCCGGTGCGCTGTACCCGGCCGAAGACCTGGACGCCTGGGTCGAGCGGGTGGCCGCACGGTCGGGCGTCGACGACGCGGCGGTCAGCCAGTTCCGGGCGGATCTCGCGGCCGCCGAGGTCTCCGCGGCCTGCGGCCGCCCTGCGGCGCCGGGCGCTCCGGCCGGCCGGATCAATGGCGCGGGCGAACCGGCCGTCGCCCCGCGCGTCCAGGTGGAGTTGCTGCCGACGGCCACCGGGCGGCGCTTCACCTATCAGATCTGGGCCTGGGCGGACCGTCAGTCGCACCGCCTCGCCCTGGTCAGGGACGAGGAGGCGGGCAGTGAGCAGGTGGTCGACGACATCCGGCGGGTGCTGCGCACCGAGGTCCGGGAGGACCCGGAGACCGCGCTGGTGGAGTACTTCCTGCCGGCAGCCTGGCTCGGCCTTGAGGTCGATTCCTGGGAGTCGTGCGACAGCGACGAGGACGGGCCGTTCGCGCCGGGCATCACCCGCCGCGTGGTGGTCCGCACCACCGAGCGCTCGCGGGAGAGCTATGCCGGCTGGAAACAGCGCACCGCCGCGCTGCCGCACGCCAAGCGCCTGGTCCTGGACCAGCGGCATACGGACCGCAAGGTCGCCCGCGCGCAACTGGAAGTGCACCGCGACGCCGGCACGGTGATCCTCTGCTGCGAACCGCACCACCACGGGACGCTGCTGCGCCAATGCGTCCAGGCCGGGGTGCACACCGTCCTGTGGCACCGTGCCGAACACGGCGAGCGGATCGCCCACGACCTGCTGGCCCTCGTGGAGGGCACGGACCATACCCAGGTCCCCGAGGCGGTGCGCCTGGAGCGGGCCAAGGCGATGGCCGAGCCGGAGAGCGCCTCCCACCATGGCCGCCGGCTCTCGCTGCTGTACGACGCGCCGGACCACCGGCCCCCGCAACTCGCCCCGGATGCGTGGGTGTTGACGCAGCCGTGATGCCAGTCGTGATGCCAGCCGTGAAGTCAGTCGTGAAGCCGGCCTGATCAACGTAGCCATGAACGCCATGAACGCCATGAACGAGGAGATCCGCGCGGTGACCGGACAGAGCGCAACAGGCGCACACGACGACTCCGGGATGGCGCCGGAGGACTGGTGGGTGTTCCGTGGCCCGTCAGGGCTGCCGGCCCCGCCGCCCTGGCGTCGCTTTCCGGCCACCGCTGGAAGCGCCGAGCGTGCCCCGTACCTCCTGGAACGCAATGAGATCTCCGTCGTCAACGCCGCGCTGCATCTGCACCGCCCGCTGCTGGTCACCGGCCGCCCCGGCGCGGGGAAGAGCTCTCTGGCCCGCGCCGTCGCCGAAGAGCTGGAGCTCGGCGACGTCCTGCGCTGGTCGGTGAACAGCCGCTCCACGCTTCAGGACGCCCTCTACCGCTACGACGCGGTGGGCCGCCTCCGGGAGACCTCGCTGCGGCGCGAGCGCGAGGAGCGCAGCGGCTCCGCGCGCCGGCCCGGGGGCCGGCGCCCCGCCGCGGGCAGCGACATCGGCCAGTACCTGCGGCTCGGCCCGCTGGGCAGCGCCCTGGCGGCGGACCGGCCCCGGGTGCTGCTCGTCGACGAGCTCGACAAGGCCGATATCGACTTGCCCAACGACCTCCTGGTCGTCCTGGAGGAAGGCGAGTTCGAGATCCCGGAACTGGCCCGGCTGCCCGAGCACCAGCAGGACGTGCCGGTGCTGCTGAGCGGCAGCCGTGAGCGGGTGGCGGTCCACCGAGGGGTGGTCCGCTGTACGCACTTCCCGATCGTGATCATGACCAGCAACGGCGAACGGGACTTCCCGCCCGCGTTCATGCGCCGCTGCGTACGGCTGGATCTGCCGGAACCGACCGGCGACCGGCTGCGGAAGATCGTCGAACACAACCTGGGGCGGCAGGCGCTCGCGGCGGCGGAGGACCTCATCGAGGTCTTCCACCAGCGCTCGAAGACCCAGACGCTGGCCACCGACCAGCTCCTGGCCGCGGTCCATCTGCGCCTGAGCGGCGCGGACCTGACCAAGGAAGAACTCCTCGCCGCTGTACTACACCGCCTCGACGAGCCCATGTCGCCATGATCGACCGACTGCGGCAGACGATGTCCGGCGCGGGGTACGACCTCGGGGCCGCGGAACTTCTCGATGTGCTGTGGCTGGCACGGGTGATGGAGGGGAAGGGCCGGGCGGGGGAGAGGGCGACGGATGCGGCGGATGACGGCCCCGGGGCCGCTGATGCCTCGGGGGCTGCCGGGTCTTCGGGTGCCGAGGGGTCTTCCGGGAACGACTGGCCGGATGGCACCGGCAACGGCGGCAACGGCGCCGACAACGGCCACGACGGTGGCGACGACCTGTATGCCGAGCCGGAGTCCGGCGCCGGCACCCGCACCGGCACAGACACCGATCCCGTAGGCCCGCCCCGCCGCGCCCTCTACGCCATGGGCAGCCAGGGCGGCGGAGCGGGCGGCGAGCGTGCCCGGCCCGCGCGGGCGCCCGGCAGGCGCGCATTGCCCGACGCCCAGCAGCTGGGCCGGGCGCTGCGCCCGCTGCGCCGGTCCCGGGACCACCCGCACCGCACCGTCACCGACATCGAGGCCACCGTCCGGCTCGCCGCCGAGACCGGCTTCCTCGACGTCGTCTGCCGCCCCGACCAGGAACGACGCTGGTCGGCCGTGCTGCTGGTGGACTGCTCCCCGTCCATGCAGGTATGGGGGTCGCTCGCCGCCGAGCTGCGCCAGCTCCTCAGCCGGAGCACGGTCTTCCGCTCGGTCCAGGTCCATACGATCGACCCGCGGGTCCCCAGCGGCCCGGTGCGGCGCCACCAGGCGGCGGGCACCGCGGTGACGTTCCTCCTCACCGACGGTACGAGTCACGGGTGGCGCGGCCCGCAGGCCGTACGCGCCCTGTCCGAGTGGGGGCGCGGCGGCCCGATGGCCGTACTCAACCCACTGCCCCGGCGGCTGTGGCGGGGCACCGCCCTGGACGCCCGGCCCCGGCTTCTCGCCGCGCCGGGCGCGTTCGATCCCGTGGGACGGCTCGTCGTCTGCGATGCGCTGAGCGGCGAGCCCGACCCGGACGCGGCCGGCGCCCTCGCGCTGCCCGTCCTCCACCCGACCGCCTCCGCCGTCGGCCAGTGGGCCGGACTGCTCACCCGACCCGGCGTCCCGCATCTCGTCGAGACCGCGCTGCTGGGCGAGGCTCCCCTGCGGACGCCGCCCCAACCGCACGGAACCGCCGAGGAGTTGGTGACGCACTTCAGGGGCGCGTTCTCGCCCGAGGCGTACCGTCTCGCCGTCCGCCTCTCCGCGATCAGGCCGCTGACCACGCCGCTGATGCAGCTGGTGCGCACCGCGACGATGCGCGACACGGGCCCCACGAACGTTGCGGAGATCCTGCTCGGCGGACTGCTGGAACGTGCCGACCAGGGCGGGCAAGCGGCCGCCGCACGGACGCTGGACCGTGCCCTGGGCGCGCCACCGGGCCAACTGGTCCAGCCCGTCTACGACTTCCGGCCCGGAGTGCGCGAGCTGCTGTTCAGCGGACTCGGCGCGGAACAGGCCGTGGAGGTCGTCGAGTCGGTCGGCCGGTCCCTCGAACCGTATATGGGGCGCCTGCCGGACTTCCCCGTCCTCATGGGGGACGCGGCGGGGGAACTGCGGCTGCATGATTCGGCCCGTGCGTTCGCGGTGCTGGCGAGTCCGGTGCTGGAGCGGATGGGCGGGGCGGCGCGGGAGTTCGCGCCGTCGCCCGTATCCGGGCCTGCGCCTCAGCCTGCCGGATCGGCGCCTGCGCCTTCTGCGGCCGTGGAGCCCTCGTCCACGCCACCGCAGGCCCTGCGCTTCACGGTGCTCGGCCCCGTACGGGCCTGGCGCGGGGACACACCCCTCGTGTCCGGCTCCCTGCGGCAGCGCGCGCTGCTCGCCGCGCTCCTGCTCCGCCGGGGGCGCCCCGCCACCGCGCGAGAGCTGATCGACGACCTCTGGGGTGACGAGCCGCCGCAGGGTGCGCGCAATTCCCTGTACGCGTACACCGCGCGGCTGCGCAGGGAGCTCCGTGACGACGCGGTAGCCCTGATCCGAGTACGGGATGGCTACGCGCTCCGCGCCCCCGACGGGAGCCCTCCCGCCCTCGACCTCGTGGAGGCCGAGCGGCTGATCGAGCAGGCGCGCGGCGCCGGAGACCCGGGCGTCGCCCGTCAACTGCGGGACAGAGCACTGGCGTTGTGGGACGGTGAACCGCTGGCCGGCCTGCAGGGATCGTTCGTCCGGGCGCAGCGTGAGCGTCTGGAACGGTGGCGGCGAGACCTCATCGCCGGGGTGTACCGGCCCTTCGGGCAGGAGGAGGCGAAGGCCGCCGTCCCGCCGACGGCCGCTGCACCCCTCCCCGCCATCCCCGAACCCTTCGTCGGACGTACCGAAGAGATCGCCCGCCTGGTCGCGGCGCTGACGTGGGGCGACGACGATCTGGCGCCCCGCTGGGTCATCCACGGCCCGGCAGGCGTCGGCAAGACGGCCCTCGCGATACGGGTGGCCCATGAGGTGGCCGATCACTTCCCGGACGGGCAGCTGTACGCAGACCTGCGGGGCAGCGAGCGCGGCGACGCCGAGGACTCGTCGGCCGTGGCCGACATCCTGGCGGGACTGCTGCGGCAGCTCGGTGTACCCGCCGATCGCGTGCCCCGGGAGTACGCGGCCCGCGCCGCGAAGTACCGCGAACTGCTGGCGGAGCGCCGGGTGCTCATCGTGCTGGACGACGTCCCCGACGCACCGCAGACGCTGGGCCCTCTCCTCCCCGCCGCACCGGGCACCGCCGTCCTGATCACCAGCCGTCCCCGCCCTTCGCCCCAGGTGATCACCCGCACCATGCTGCTGCCCCGCCTGCCATCGGACGAGGCGCTGGAGCTCTTCACCCGCCTGGTCGGCGAGGAGCGGGTGGCGGCCGAGCCCGAGGCCGCGTACGACGTGGCGGCCACCGGGGCGGGGCTGCCGGCGGCGATCCGCACGCTGGCCGCACAAGTCGCCGCGTCGGAGCGCCCGCTGGCCGAGTGGCATGTCGACCGCCCGGACGCGATTCCCCCCGCGCACGGTGACACCTCGGGCTTCGCAGTCGAGTGGGCCGACATCCAGCGCTCACTCGCCCGCGAGCTCGCCGCCAAGGAGCTGCCCGACACCCAGCACGACGAGGCGCTGTCACGCCTGCTGACCTGCTACCTGGCCATGGGCCGGCAGATGCACGAAACCCGGTACCCGGGCGACCGGATGGTGCACGATCTCGCCCGTGCCTCTAATGATGGGCTCTCGGCCGCGAAGGACAGCCCCATGGGCCTGGCCGCCTGGTCCGACGAGACGCTCCACGTCCTCGCGCTCGTTCGCCAGGCCATGGTCATGAACTCGGGCAGTGTCCGGCACGCGGCGGATCTCCTCCTGCTCGTCCAGGTGACGGCGGAGTCCGGGGCACATGCCGCCGCGTTCGAGCCGGCCGCGCATGTCGTCGCGAGGCGCGCGTCCATCGAGGGCGATGCCCGTGCGGAGGGCCGGGCCCGGGTCGCGCTCGCCGACGCGTACATCGCGATGGGGAAGTTCGCCGAGGCCGAGCCCGAGGCGAGCGAGGCAGGCCGCCTCGCCCGCGCCGCCAACGACCCCCTGACGAACTTCCGCGCCCCGTTCGCGTCCGGCATCATCGCCCTCCACCAGCGACGGCACGAAGAAGCCGAGCGTCATCTCACAGCGGCCTGGGAACACTGCCGGACCCGCAACGACGAACTGGCCGAGGCCGCCGTGCTGGCCGCGCTCGCCCGGCTCTGGGCGGCGACCGGCACCGGCGACGAGGCCGTTCTGTTCGCCGAGCGGAGCGTGGGAATCCACCGACGGGCCGGCGACGGTGGCCCACGGCTGGCGCACGGCCTGTACGCGCTGGCCGAGGCGCTGTCGGCGGCCGGCCGCCATGCCGATGCGCTCCGCGAGCTCCTTCAGGCGCTGCCGCTCTTCGAGGAGGACCGGCAACGGCTGTGGGCGGGCCGGACCCGTTGCCGGATGGCCGAGGCGATGGTGTCGCTGATCCGGCCGAGCGAAGCGGCGGCCGCCGCCCAGGACGCGGCGATGCGGCTGCTGGTGCCGGGCGGTGAGCGGTGGCGTGCCGACGCGCTGCTCGCGCTGGGGCATGCGGAGACCGCGCTGGGGCGGAAGCAGAGCGCCCAGGGCCATTGGCGCGAGGCGCTCGCCGTGTACGAGGCGTTCGGCGCCCCGGAGGCGCGCAGTACGCGCGCCTTGTTGCGCGACAAGACCGCGCCGCCGTCGTCAACCGCACGCACGGCGTCCCGCACCGCCGACACGGCCAGCACCGGAACCGCCCTCCGCGACCTGACCGCGGCCGTCCGCACCCTGCGCGACCAGCTCCGCCTACAGGCCGCTGCCCAAGGGACTGTCCGCCAGGAGTCCGCCTCCCCCGACCTGGACGCCCACCTCGGCATCCTCGAAGCCGCCGAAGCCGAACTCGACGGCCGGGTGGGGGACTTCGAGCGTACGGGCCGGTTGGCGCGGCCGCCCCGGGCCGGCCTGGACCGGCTGCGCGACGTGGTGGAGACGGTCACCGCGTCCGACGCGATGCCGTCCGCCACGACCGCCGCGGCCCGTGAGGTAGGCCGCTGCCTGGACCCGTGAGCAAGCGCCCTCACCCGGCTCTGCCGCCACCTGTTCCCGTCCCCGAACCGGATTCCGTCCCGGAACACGTCCCGGAACCCGTCCCCGCCCCGCTCCCCACCCGCGCCCGCAGAAACTCCCCCAACGCGCCCGCAAGCGCCGCGGGCGCGTCCTCCTGCACGAGATGCCCCGCACCCTCGATGAGGCGGAGGCGCGCCCCGGGGATACGCGCGGCCAGCTCGCGCCCCTTGGCCACCGGGATCCAGCTGTCCTGCACTCCCCAGCAGACCAGCGTCGGCAGCGCGATCTCGCCGTACCGCCCCTCGATCTCCTCCGTGAACCGCTGATCGTTCTGCTCGATCTGCCGGTAGAACGCGGGCTGCCCCTCCTCCGTACACCAGGGGTCGACCAGCGCGGCGAGGACGGCCGGATCCAGTCCCGGATGGCTGGCCGAGGAGACGTACTCCCCGACCAGGGCCCGGTGCAGGGCCGGCGGCAACTGCCCGAAGACGTCGGAATGCGCACCCAGCAGGCGGTACGTGGGCGACCCCCAGGGCGCCAGCGCCACCGGGTCGACAAGCGCCAGCCGCTCGTACCGCGCGCCGTGCAACAGATGCGCCCGCAGCGCGACACACCCACCGAAGTCATGAGCGACCACGGCCGGTTGGGCCGCCCCCCAATGCGCCAGCAGCTCACCGAACACCACCGCCTGCGCCGCGAGCGAGACGTCCTGCCCCTCGTACTTCTCCGAGGCGCCGTAGCCCGGCATGTCCCACACGAACACCCGATGGCGCTCGGCGAGGGTGCGCGCGACACCCCGCCAGACATACGACGAGAACGGCGTCCCGTGCAGCAGCACCACCGGCGGAGCGTCGGCATCCCCCTCACCGAGCACGGCCCACCGCACCTCACCCGCCGAGCTGCGAAACGTACGGTCCAGAAGCCACTGTGTCATGAGCGTAAGGCTAATTACTCCTTACGGAGTCGTCGAGGGGTCGTACCCGCCTCATCTCGCACCCACCTCGACTCTGACCCCTCAGCCCTGAACCCACCCTCGACAAGTGGGTTCACGGCGAGTTCGCCGGTGCGCTCGTCGAACGCATGCACCCCCGCGCCGCACATGCGCCCCCGGGGCTCGCGGCGGGTGCTCGTAGAATCACCCCACCATGGCTTACCTCGACCACGCCGCCACCACTCCGATGCTCCCGGAGGCGGTGCAGGCGATGAACGCCCAGCTGACCGTCACCGGCAACGCGTCCTCCCTGCACGCCGCCGGCCGGCGGGCCCGGCGCGCCGTTGAGGAGGCGCGGGAATCACTCGCCGCCTCCCTGGGCGCGCGCCCGAGTGAAGTCGTCTTCACGTCGGGCGGCACCGAAGCCGACAACCTCGCGGTCAAGGGCCTGTACTGGTCCCGCAGGGACGCCGACCCGGCGCGTACCCGCGTGCTCGCCAGCCCCGTCGAGCACCATGCCGTCCTGGACGCCGTGGAATGGCTCGCCGAGCACGAGGGTGCGAACGTCGAATGGCTGCCGGTCGACGGCTACGGCCGGGTGCACGCCGACGCGCTTCGCGCGGCCATCGCCCGCAACCCCGCCGATGTCGCGTTCGCCACCGTCATGTGGGCCAACAACGAGATCGGCACGATCCAGCCGGTTCATCAACTCGCCGAGGCGGCAAGGGAGTTCGAGATCCCGCTGCACGCGGACGCGGTGCAGGCGTTCGGCCAGCTGGAGGTCGACTTCGCCGCCTCCGGGCTGGCCGCGATGACCGTTTCCGGCCACAAGATCGGCGGCCCGTACGGCATCGGTGCGCTGCTGCTGGGCCGCGAGTACGCCCCGGTGCCGGTGCTGCACGGCGGCGGCCAGGAGCGGCACGTACGCTCCGGCACCCTCGACACCCCCGCCATCGCCGCCTTCGCCGCCGCCGGACGGTATGCGGTCGCGCACCGCGAGGATTTCGCCCGCGACATCGGCGCCCTGCGCGACGATCTGATCAAGGCCGTCCACGCCGCCGCACCCGACGCCGTCCTCGGCGGCGACCCGGACCCCGCCGGCCGCCTCCCGGCCAACGCCCACTTCTCCTTCCCCGGCTGCGAGGGCGACTCCCTCCTGCTGCTGCTGGACGCCCAGGGCATCGAATGCTCCACGGGCTCCGCCTGCACGGCCGGTGTCGCCCAGCCGAGCCACGTCCTGCTGGCCACCGGCATGGAGCCGGACCTGGCGCGCGGCACGCTGCGGTTCTCCCTCGGCCACAGCTCCACCGCGGCAGACGTGGCGGCGGTGGCGCAGGCCATCGGCCCGGTGGTGGAACGGGCGCGCAGCGCAGGCCTCAGCTAGGGCCGGTCCGATGGGCGTCATGGCCGGGCCCGGGGCCCTGCTCACGCACCCCGCTCACGCACCCCGCTCAGGGTCACGCCCCCTCCTTCGGGGACGGCGTACGCCGCAGCTCCGCCCGTACGAGCTTCAGATACCGGTCCCAGTCCCAGTGCGGCCCGGGATCGGTGTGATCCGTGCCCGGCACCTCCACATGCCCGACGATGTACTCCCGGTCCGCGGGAAAGCCGTACCGCCGGCAGATCCCCGCCGTCAGCCGCGCCGACGACGCGTACATGGCACCCGTGAACGACTCAGGCCGGTCCACGAACCCCTCGTGCTCAATCCCCACACTGCGCTCGTTGTAGCCGCGATTGCCCGCGTGAAAGGCCACATCCAGCTCGCGGGCCAGCTGCGCGACATGCCCGTCCTTGCGTACGACGTAGTGCGCGGCGGCCTCATGATCCGGATCCTGGAAGACCTTCAGCGCGGTCGCGTAGCTGCCCTGGACGACATGGATGACGACCCGGTCGATCTCGTAGTCCGCCGGCCGGTCCGCGCGCCGCCAGTTCTCCGGGGACGCCTCCACCCACTGCGCGCCCCGGTGGTCGACCTCGCCCGCCTTGCGCGGCTTGTCATGGCCGGGCAGCCGCCACCACCAGTGCGCCAGATCCTCCCGCGCGCCCAGCGCCGCGGCCCCGGCGGCCACGACTGCGCCACCCCCGATCCACAGCGCCCGCCGCCGCGTGACCCTGGCCCGGCCCGCCGAGCCCTGACCGGTCTCCCTATCGGTCTCCCGATCGGTCTGCTGGCCGCTCTCCTCCCCGATCTTCCCCATGCGCTGCATAACGCTTTCGGTGCTGTCGGTGGTTCCGTCTACTCTGGAGAAGTTATGACTGATGACGCTCCCCGCCGCCTCCGCGTACTCGCCGCCATGTCCGGTGGCGTCGACTCCGCCGTCGCCGCCGCCCGCGCCGCCGAGGCCGGCCACGACGTGACCGGCGTCCACCTCGCCCTGTCCGAGAACCCGAAATCGTTCCGTACGGGTGCCCGCGGCTGCTGCACGATCGAGGACTCGCACGACGCCCGCCGCGCCGCCGACGTCATCGGTATCCCCTTCTACGTCTGGGACCTGGCCGAGCGCTTCCGTGAGGACGTCGTCGACGACTTCATCGCGGAGTACGAGGCCGGCCGCACCCCGAACCCGTGCCTGCGCTGCAACGAGAAGATCAAGTTCGCCGCGCTGCTGGACAAGGCCCTCGCCCTCGGCTTCGACGCCGTCTGCACCGGCCACTACGCCACGGTGACCCTCCGCGAGGACGGCACCCGCGAACTGCACCGCGCCAGCGACATGGCCAAGGACCAGTCGTACGTCCTCGGTGTCCTGGACGACAGGCAGCTGGCACACGCCATGTTCCCGCTCGGCGACACGATCACCACCAAGGCCGAGATCCGCGAAGAGGCCGCCCGCCGCGGCCTGTTCGTCGCCAAGAAGCCCGACAGCCACGACATCTGCTTCATCGCCGACGGTGACACCCAGGGCTTCCTCGCCAAGCGCCTGGGCACGGCCGAGGGCGACATCGTCGACGAGGCGGGCAACAAGCTCGGCAGCCATGAGGGCGCGTACGGCTTCACGATCGGCCAGCGCAAGGGCCTCCGCATCGGCCACCCGGCTCCCGACGGCAAGCCACGCTACGTACTGGACATCTCCCCGGTCGACAACACCGTCACGGTCGGCCCCGCCGAGTCCCTCGACGTCACGGCCCTGACCGCCATCAAGCCCCGCTGGTGCGGCCGCCCCCCGACCACCGGCCCCGCCACATACACCGCCCAGCTTCGCGCCCACGGCGGCGAGACAGAGGTGACGGCCGAGCTGGTGGACGGCACCGAGCTGCGGGTTTCCTTCACCGAGCCGGTACGGGGAGTGGCCCCAGGCCAGGCGATCGTCCTCTATGACGGGAGCCGGGTGGTGGGGTCGGCCACGATCGCCACTACGGAGCGGCGGGTGCGGGCGGGGGCTGAAACGGGCTGAGACTCTTCCGCTCCGGTAGCAGGCTTGGCGCCCGTGTCAGGCACTCGTCACACTTGCGATGACGATGCGTTGCCCTCTGACGTCGGTCAGGTAGCTGACCATGACGTGCTGACCGTCCGAGGCGATGCCGTCTTCGATCCGGAGTCCCGGAGATGTGCCCTGGTAGGCGGCTCCTTCGAGGTAGACCATGGAGTTGACCACCGCCAGTTCGGCTGCGATCCGCTCGATCTCGGTACGGAGGGTGGCGGACAGGCTCTCGCCCAGTGCGTCGGAGATGTACTCCCACCTCCAGTCGCTCACCCCGCCTCCAGGGCTTCGACCTCGCGCTCGGCTGCGTGCAGGATGGCGCCGATCTCTTCGATCGCGGCCTGTCGCTGTGCCGCGTCCTCGCTGGTATGGAGGGTCTCCTCGGCGGCATGGAAGCGGGCGGCCCGAGCGGGATCGCGCTCGATGGCGACGACGGTGCCCCACCGCCGGTAGAACAGCCGGATGGGGGCGGTGCTGCCGTGCTGACCTGCGCGGTCGAATGCTCGCTGCATCTCGGCGACGAGATCCGGCAGCCTTCCGGGAGCCAGCCTCGCGACGGCGGCACGCAGGGCGGGAAGCGTCAGCTCGGGCATCGGCATAAGTGGCCCGTCATGGTGCACTGGTTGGCTGCTCATGCGGAACTCGTCTCCTCGCTCTGCCGGGCACCCCAGCCTACCCGCGCGTCTTGCGCAACTGCCGGGAATCCTGACGGCTCCCGTGGCGCGGTGGGCTTCAGGCGGCACACGACACCTCCGGCGAGGCGGCGCGACAGTCCCGGCAGCATCCCGGGCGATCGGCGCGGAACGCGCGATCACAGCTGTCGCAGTTCTGGAGCGGGACGACGGGAGGCCGGTCCGGCCGTGGCGGGGCCGGGCTCGTACGGGCCGGCGGGCGCAGGACGGCCAGCCGGTGGGCGAGGAGGCGGTCCGGGCGGCGGTTGATGCACTGGGGCAGGCCGCCGGTCAGGGCGCTGGTGATCTCCTGCGGGGCGATGCCCCGGTCGAGCCACTCGGTGACAGCGGGAGCCAGGGCGGCGATCTCCCGCTCGGAGAGCAGTAGGCGGCGGTCCCGGTGGTGGAGAAGGGCCAGGAGGTCGGCGGCCTGGGGTTCCGGTTCTGATGCCGGCGCGGGCGTGGATTCCGGCTCGGGTTCGCGTACGGGGCCGGGGTGCCCGGGGCGGGAGGCGCGGGGCGGCTCCGGGGCGCGGGAGACGGCATCGGCCTCGCCATCGGCCTCGGCCTTGGCGGCAGCCTCCGGCAGGTCGTACGCGAACGTACGGGTCGTCATCCGGCCGTGCGCCCCGCGCTCGACACGCCGCTCCAGCCACCCCTCGCTCTCCAGCTCGCGTAACGCCGCGGCGATGACGATCTTGCCCTCGGCGAAGTGCGTACAGAGCGCCTGAATGGTGATCGGCGCGCCGTCCGGGAGCGACAGGATGTACGCGGCGACGCCGACCGTGACCGCGCTACCGGCGCGCTGCGCAAGGCGGTTGGCGAGGACGGTGAAGTGGGAGGTCTGGCGCGCGCGAATGTGAATGACGCCGCTGGATGCGGTCGACGGCGCGTTAGAATGCGCTGAAGTCATGGGGAAGGTCCTTGTTCTCTTCCTCTGATTAGGCCCTCGGATTGGGACTGCCATCCCGCCGGGGGCCGTTCTCTTTCTGATTGTGGTCGCAGATCGCAGCGTTCGTGCCGCTGGATCCGCACCGAGAGTAACCGCATTCCGGACGCCGTCGT
The DNA here is from genome assembly GCF_040654775.1 of Streptomyces sp. NPDC050636. Taxonomy (NCBI): domain Bacteria; kingdom Bacillati; phylum Actinomycetota; class Actinomycetes; order Kitasatosporales; family Streptomycetaceae; genus Streptomyces; species Streptomyces sp. NPDC050636. Next base: position 60,762 of record NZ_JBFAIP010000013.1, on the reverse strand, counting down.
GTCCAAGTCACCCGATGGGGTGAGGAGTTGGCGACGGCGGGGGCGGTAGGTGGGTGTGGTTCTCTGCCCGGGTTCTTTGGTTGGTCGGCCGGATCACCGGCGGACGGTGGGGCGGAACCTGGTGCCGCCCCACCGGTATCCGGTCAGCCGGCTTCCGGCGCGACCTGCTGGAACTGACAAATGTCATGCGGATCTGAGGACAATCGCGACTGTTGCCGGGCCCGGCCGTGCCCGAAGCTGAACGTGTCGAAAGCAGCAGTGCCGAAGCGCCAGTGGCGTCGTAACGACGCAGTTCAGAGCGTTAGTTGGGGGAGTCCGCGTGAGCAGCCAGGTCAATGTTCAGAGCTACAGCCAGAGCCGGAGTGACGCGGGCAGCGTCAAACCCGCCCGCAATCCCGCCCGCAATCCCGTGCTGGAGAGCTTCCTGCCGCTGATCGTGGACGTGGCGATTCCGCTGGCCTCTTACTACATCCTCAGCGACGGCTTCGGCTTCAGCACGGTGGCCGCGCTGGGCTGGAGCAGTGTGGTGCCGGCGCTGCGTACGGTCTGGGGCGTCTTCAGGGGAACCGGCGTCAACGGCCTTGCCGTGCTGATCCTCATCGTCAATATCGCGAGTCTGGTCGTGAGCACGATGTCCGGCGATGCGCGGTTGATGCTTGCCAAGGACAGTGGAGTGAGCAGCATGGTCGGGATAGCCGTGATCATCTCTGTGTTCACGGGACGGCCCCTGATGACCGCTGGCCTCAAGCCATGGGTGACGAAGGGGAGCGCGGCCGGAAACGCCGCCTGGGACCGGCTGATAGCCGAGTCGGAGCCGTTCCGCCGGGCCGAGCGGAGGTTCTCGCTGATATGGGGGGTCGTGCTGCTGGTCGAGTGTGTGGTGAAGGTGATCGGCGCATACACCGTGCCGGTGCACACGATGGTCTGGCTGGGCACGGTGCTGACGGTGGTGGCCGTGCTACTGGCGATGGTCGTCGCAGGCGGCAGCTCCGCCGACCCGATGGAGAAGATGGTCAAGGCCGAGGTGGAGCGTACCGCCGACAACAGTCATGGCGAAGCGGGGACGGATGCCCTGGCTGCTGCGCCGGTCCCCCAGTAGCCGGAACCTCGTCAGCGGGCACTTCCAGCGACCCCAACCACGCACTCGTATCTGCTTATTGAGCCGCTCTCTTCGGTTGTTGAGGCGTTCTCATCGGTCCGCTGGCTGCGGCGCCATTGAGCGTCGAAGGCCGACGAGTTCGAGTTCCGCGAAGATCGCGACCACCACCGCGCCGACGACCATGAACGCGATTCCCAGGCCGGTGAGCGGTATTGCGCCCGTGAACGCGAGCAGGAGGAGCGCCACACAGGACAGGAGGTTGCCCGCGACTACGGTCGCGGCGAGGCGCGGCGGGATCTGCGGATAGCCGGCGATGAGGGCGAGGGCGGCGGCTCCGCCCAGCATGGCGATCCCGAACGGGATGGACCAGGTGGTCGGCAGGCCGAGCGGGTCGCTCAGCCACGTACTCCCGACGAGCATGACGACGCCGAAGGCGGCGGTGCTCCAGCTGTCGATGCGCAGGCTGGCGCGCAGCAGGTCCGATGCGGTGCTGTCGGACGCCGAGCGTGGGCCGGTCATGGTCGCAGTGCTCATACAAGTCTCCTTGATCAGTGGGGCCGGGTCCTGAACCGGGCCTGAACTGGGACTGAACCGGCCTGAACCATGTCTGAACGGGCCTGGTCCGGCCCGGGGCCGGCCGTGCTCCGGCCTTGTCTGGGGAGACCGTGGCATCGCGAAGGGCATGGACTCAATGACCTCTGAGGTCATGGCTGCTGTGATCAACGGGCGGTTATGCTCCCCGGCATGGATGCGAAGCAGCCGTCTCGGGTGGGTGCCCTGCTACGGGAGTGGCGCCGGCGGCGCAGGCTCAGCCAGCTCGAACTCGCCCTCCTGGCGGACAGCTCCGCGCGGCATCTGTCCTGTGTGGAGACCGGCCGCGCGCGTCCGAGCCGGACGATGGTGCTCCGCCTGTCCGCCGCACTGGACGTCCCACTGCGCGAGCGCAACACCTTGCTGGTGGCCGCGGATTACGCACCTGCGTACCGGGAGAGCAGTCTCGACGACGAGGACATGGCGTCGGTCCGGTCCGCGCTCGACATGATGCTCACGGCGCACGAGCCGTACCCCGCCGTCGTGGTCGACCGCTGCTGGAACGTACTGACCGGCAACCGGGCCATGTCCGTACTGATGGACGGCATACCGTCGCATCTGCTGGAGCCGCAGCCGAATGTGTACCGGCTGGCCCTGCATCCCGACGGGCTGTCCTCGCGGCTGGCCAATCACGGCGAGGTCCGACCGCTCTTCCTCGAACGTCTGCTGCGCCAGGTCAACGCCACCGGGGATGCGGAACTGCGCGCGCTGTACGAGGAGGTGTGCCGGTACCCCGCCCCGGCGGACGAAGAGCCGACGGCCGGGGCCGGTGTCCCGGCAGCGCGGCCGGGCCCGGTGCAGGTGCCCCTGAGAGTCCGCACGCCACAGGGCGAACTGTCGATGTTCAGCACCATGGCCACGTTCGGCGCTCCGGCCGATGTCACGCTGTCGGAGCTGGCGATCGAGCTGTTCTACCCCCTCGACGAGTTCACCACGAAGACCCTCCAGGAGCTGGCCGGGATGCCGGGCCAGGTTCTGCCCGGCGCGCCAGGCGACCGGCCCGAGTGGGGACGGGAGCCGCAGGAGCCGCAGGAGCCGAAGGAGCCGAAGGAGCCCCCGTTCCCGTTCCCGTCCGCATCCACATCCGCATCCGCGTCCCCGTCCGCATCCCCGTCCGCATCCCCGCCCCCGTCCCCAATCGTTATGCGGGACTAATGGGGCGAACGAATCTCTAAGTGGCGTAAGCGATTTGGCGCGCCTTGACGGTCGCCTGAGGCCGCAGGAAGCTGAGCCGCCCCCCATGGCAACCCTCCTCTTTCACAGTTGGACTGCCCATGCGCCCGCTTGTTTCCGCAGGTACGCTCACGGCCGCCGTTACCGTGGCCCTGCTGCTCACCCCCTCCGCTTATGCCACCGCCCCCGGCGACAACGGCACCGTGAAGATCCACGACGCCACGACCCGTGAGGAGCTGCGCAAGAACGAGCCCCACGTATGCACCTTCTATCTCGACGCCTTCGGTTTCGATGGCGGCCAGCAGGTCGACTGGCACATCGAGGCCTGGGCCCCGACCGCTGACGTCAAGGGCGAGACCGTGAAGTCCGGTTCGCTGACGCTCGACGGTGCGGGGCATGGCCGTACGCAGGACCAGTCCCTGCCCGACGGTCACTACAAACTGTTCTGGACCTTCGACGGCGAGCACGGCCGGGCCAAGCACAAGGTCTTCTGGACCGACTGCGAGGACGACACCCAGCCGGGCGGCAACAAGCCGTCGTCGCCCGCCAAGCCGTCCGCCGAGTCGTCCGCCCCGGCGGGCGCCGCCCCGGCATCGCCGGCTTCCTCCCCCTCGTCGTCACCGTCCGCACCGGGCGGCGGCGATCTCGCCGAGACCGGTAACGGCGCGCCCGTCGGCCTGCTGTCCGCGGGGGCCGCCGTGCTCGTCGCGGCCGGTGGCTACCTGGTGTTCCGCCGCCACAAGGCACAGCAGCACTGATATGTCCGTGTGTCCGTGCCCCCGTGCCCTGTATGAGTACGGGGGCACTGCCATGCGCGGATGCTCAGCGCCGGACACACCGGCGAGGCCCGGATGCCCCCACGCGTCGACCGCCACTCACCGCTGATTGCTTCGTTCACGGCGGAGATGACGGGCGAGCGTCAATCGGCTGAGGATGAGGCGAGAGTGAGCCCGCTGTGAGGTGACGCACAGGCCGTGAAGGACGGCGTGCGAGCGCGGGTGGTCGGCCCCCGGGCCCTGTGACCTGGGGCGTGGGGCGCACGGGCCAGTAGGGCCCGTAGCGGGGGGAGTTGACGGAGTGGTGACGGTCTGACGTTTTGTTCGGTCCGTAGTCGTCCGCAGCCGAGGGCAGCGGCGGGCGGCAAATAGGCTCGACGGAGCGACGGGGGTCAGAGGCCGCTGTGCCGAGGTCCGGGGACGTGCCGCGATCCGGACCGCAGACGGCTTTCCGCCGGCCACGAAGGGAACGGAAGCTATGTCGATTGGTCAGACCGAGGTTCAGGCCGAGGCCGAGGTCAAGGTCAAGCCCGGTGTCCAGCCGGCCGGGCCGGCGTCCCTGCACACGGAGCTGGTCCGGCGGAATCCGGGGGAGCCGGAATTCCATCAGGCTGCTCTGGAGGTGCTGGAGACGCTGGCCCCCGTGCTGGCCGCCCGCCCGGAGTTCGTCGAGGCGAAGATCCTGGAGCGGCTGTGCGAGCCGGAGCGGCAGATCATGTTCCGGGTCCCGTGGCAGGACGATTCCGGGGCGACTCACGTCAACCGGGGCTTCCGGGTGGAGTTCAACAGCGCGCTCGGCCCGTACAAGGGCGGGCTGCGTTTCCACGCATCGGTGAATCTGGGGATCGTGAAGTTCCTCGGCTTCGAGCAGATCTTCAAGAATTCCCTGACCGGCCTGAACATCGGCGGCGGCAAGGGCGGCAGCGATTTCGACCCGCACGGCCGGTCGGACGCCGAAGTGATGCGGTTCTGCCAGTCGTTCATGACGGAACTGCACCGGCATCTGGGTGAGCACACGGACGTCCCGGCGGGCGACATCGGCGTCGGCGGCCGCGAGATCGGCTATCTCTTCGGCCAGTACCGGCGGATCACCAATCGCTGGGAGGCCGGGGTGCTGACCGGCAAGGGCGTCGCCTGGGGCGGCTCCAAGGCCCGTACGGAGGCCACCGGATACGGCAATGTGCTGTTCACCGAGCAGATGCTCAAGCGGCGCGGCGAGGAGCTCGACGGGCAGCGGGTCGTGGTCTCCGGCTCCGGCAATGTCGCCATCTACACGATCGAGAAGGCCCAGGCGCTCGGCGCCAGCGTCCTGAGCTGCTCGGACTCCGGCGGCTATGTCGTCGACGAGAAGGGCATCGACCTGCCGCTGCTGAAGCAGATCAAGGAGGTCGAGCGCGGCCGGATCAGCGAGTACGCCGAGCGGCGCGGGGTGTCGGCCAGGTATGTGCCGGGCGGGCGGGTGTGGGATGTCGCCTGCGATGTGGCGCTGCCGTCGGCGACGCAGAACGAGCTGGACGCGGACGCCGCCCGGGTCCTGATCCGTAACGGCGTCCGGGCGGTGTCCGAGGGCGCGAACATGCCGACGACTCCGGAGGCGGTGGCCGTCCTGAAGGGTGCCGGTGTGGCCTTCGGTCCCGGGAAGGCGGCCAACGCGGGTGGTGTGGCGACCAGTTCGCTGGAGATGCGGCAGAACTCGTCGCGCGAGGCATGGTCCTTCGAGCGTACGGAGAGCGAGCTCGCGGCGATCATGCGCGGGATCCATGACACCTGTTACGAGACGGCCGAACGGTACGGCCTGCCCGGCGACTATGTTGCGGGCGCGAACATCGCGGGGTTCGAGCGGGTCGCGGACGCGATGCTGGATCAGGGGCTGATCTGAACCGGGCAGGAGGGGCGGGGGAGCGCTGCGAGGGGCGTTCGGGGCGTCGACACGGCCGCGCCGCCACTCCGCCACCCCGCCGCCTCGTAAGGTGAACTGCATGAACATCTGTGTCTTCTGTTCCGCTGCCGACCTCCACGACCGCTATGTCACCCCCGCCCGCCGGTTCGCGGAGCTGATCGGCAAGGGTGGCCACTCGCTGGTGTGGGGCGGTTCCGACACCGGTCTGATGAAGGTCATGGCCGACGGCGTGCAGGAGGCCGGCGGGAAGCTGATCGGTGTCTCCGTGGAGTTCCTGGCGCAGAAGGCGCGCGAGGGTGCGGATGAGATGGTCGTCACCAAGGATCTGGCCGAACGGAAGGCGCAGATGCTCGCGCGCGCCGACGCCATCGTCATCATGGTCGGCGGTACGGGCACGCTGGACGAGGCCACCGAGATCCTGGAACTGCGCAAGCACGGGATGCACACCAAGCCGGTGGTGCTGCTGAACACCGCCGGTTTCTACGACGGGTTGAAGGAACAGTTCCAGCGGATGGATACCGAGGGCTTCCTGCCGCTGCCGCTCACTGACCTGGTCTTCTTCGCGGAGGACGGTGTCGGCGCGCTCGCCTACCTGGAGGAGAGGGCCGGCGCGCAGGGCTGAGCCGGCGAACCCCGCAAGGCATCCGGAAGCTCCCTCCCCCACGCCTTGAGGGCGTGGGAGGTTCCCCCATCGCCCCGGTTCGGGTCAACGCGCTCGTTAGGATCGGCCTCATGGGTACGCACTTGATCACGGGCGCAGGGTCGGGAATCGGAGCGGCGGTCGCACGGCGGCTGGCGGAGCGCGGGGAGGACCTGTGGCTGCTGGCGCGGGACGCGGGCCGGGCGAAGGAGTTGGCCGCGGAGTTCCCCGGCGCCCGCACGATCGTGGGGGACCTCGCCACTCCCGAGAGGCTCTCCTGGGCGTTCGACCAGCAGCCGCTGCCGGACCGTATCGATTCGCTGCAGCACATCGCGGGTGTCATCGAGCTCGGCGCGGTCGGTGACCTGTCGGCCAAGTCGTGGCAGCGGCAGCTCGCCGCCAATCTCGTCTCGCCCGCCGAGCTCACCCGGCTGCTGCTGCCGCAGGTGCGGGCCGCCAAGGGGCATGTCGTCTTCGTCAACTCCGGTGCGGGGCTCACCGCGCACGCCCAGTGGAGCGCGTACGCCGCGAGCAAGCACGGCCTGAAGGCGCTGGCCGACTCCCTCCGGGCGGAGGAGCACGGCAACGGCGTCCGCGTGACGTCGGTCTACCCGGGGCGTACGGCCACGCCCATGCAGGAGAGCACCCACCGGCAGGAGGGCAAGGAGTACGACGCGTCCCGCTGGATCGACCCGGAGTCGGTCGCCACGACCGTGCTCGCCGCCATCGATCTGCCGCGGGACGCGGAGATCAACGATGTGTCGGTGCGGCCGGGGCGCTGAGCCCGTAGGGGGCGTCCCGGTGCGGACCCTGAGGGCCGGCCCTGGACGCCCCCGGGTTTCCGCCGCGGCGACGTACGCTGCATGGGTGACCACTGAAGCGAAGTCGACCGCGGCGGCGGGGTGCGGGTTCCGGGAGATCCGGGGGCTCGTCACCGAGCTGAGCCGCCGGCTGGACGCCCATCAGCGCAGCCGCATCGCCGAGCTCGATCTGACGCCGACCCAGGCGAAGGCGCTGGAGGAGCTCGGCGAGCCGAAGACGGCGCGGGAGCTGGCCGGGGTGCTGTGCTGCGAGCCGCCCAACGTCACCTATGTCATCTCCAAGCTGGAGAAACAGGGCATGGTCGTCCGGCAGCCGCACCCCCTGGACGGTCGGGCCAAGCAGCTCGTACTGACCGAGGCGGGGCGGGAGTTGCGGCTCGATCTGCTGCGGCGGATGGGTACGGAATCGCCGCTGGATCATCTTTCGCACGAGGAGCGGGCGGCGCTGCGCGATGACCTGTTGAAGGCGCTGGGCCGGGGCGAGTAGCCACCGACGGCAGCAGCGGAAACGAGGCCCTGGGGCGTGGAGCGCCATCGCAGCGCGTTGAAAAGCCGCTACTGCCGTGATCAGGTCACTTGGGTCGGGATGAGCCGATAAAATAATCACTGGATTCCGCACTGCTTGGGGGAGGTGTGTTCCGCATGTCGAAGGCCGATAGGGGGCGTCGGTACCGGCTGTATGCCACGGTCGAGGTTGAGGCTCGGCTGACGGCGTGGGGGCATACCTGCCGGGCTTTGTGGAATATGGCTCTGCATCAGCGGATCTACGCCTACGAGCAGCGCGGGAAGACGCTCAACCTGGCCTCGCAGGGCGTGCATCTCACCCAGGCACGATGCGAGCTGGACTGGGTCGCTGATCTTGCCGCGCAGTCGGCTCAACAGGTGGTGCGGCATTTGGATGCTGCGTATGCGAATTTCTGGAATCCGGATCATTCGGCCGGTTTCCCCTCGTTCAAGAAGCGTGGCCGTCGGCTGTCTGTGTCGTTTCCTGGTCAGGCGGTCTCGGTGCGGAAGCTGAACCGGCACTGGGCCGAGGTCCGGCTCCCAAAGCTCGGGTGGGTCAAGTTCCGGCTCTCCCGAGCTGTCGGCGGCACGATCCGTAACGCCACTGTGTCCCGGGACGGAAATGGTTGGCACATCTCATTCGGCGTGCACACCGGCCGCAAGCCCGATGCCCCCAACGGTAAGCCCGAGTGCGGGGTGGACTTCGGCGTAGCGGCGTCGGCGTACGTCTCCACCGAAACCACAGCGCGCCGGATGCCACCCACCCTGACCAAGAGTGAGAAGGCCCGGCTGCGGTTCCTGGAGCAGCGCAAGGCCCGGCAGATCACCTACGCCAAGAAGCACGCAGGCGGCCGATACGGCAACCGACTGCGGAAGACGATCGCCCAGATCGCAGGGCTCAAGACACGGCAGGCTAACCGGCGCGCCGACTTCACGCACAAGCTCACCACCGACCTCGCCAAAAACCACGGCATGATCGGCATCGAGGACCTGCGCGTGAAGAACATGACCAAGAGCGCGAAGGGCACCATCGAGCGCCCGGCCGCGAAGGTCCGACAGAAAGCGGGCCTTAACCGCAGCATCCTGGACAACGCTCCAGGCGAGCGTCGGCGGCAGCTTGAGTACAAGTGCCGTATGTACGGCTCGAAGCTGGCCGCGGTACCGGCGTTCCACACCTCCCAGACGTGCGCCGCCTGTGGCAAGGTCGACCCCGAATCCCGCCAGGGATGTGGCCGGATGTTCTCCTGCGTCCACTGCGGACACGAAGACGACGCCGACCACAATGCCTCGATCGAAATCGAGGCCCGAGCCCGCCGGACGGGTGGCTCGGTCACCAACAGCACGCGCAGCACCTGCACGGTGCGAGTCCCCGCCCAGCGCGGGAGGCGGACGCGTGAAGCCCTCCCGGCCGCCCACGGGTAGCCGAAGGGAATCGCCCTGCTTCAGCTGGTCGAGAATCGTCAAGTCCTGGCCTTCGCCGCGCGCTCTCGTTGCGCGGGCGCGCTGCCCGGGAGTCCGGCGCGCACCGCATGCGGGCTCGGGCGTGAGGATGTACGGGGCTGGGCGTGACGGGGCACCCGCCTCGCCCAGTACTCCCCCTTCCGCCCCGCCGCATACCCTTCCTGGGTGAGCGAGAACAGCACGCAGAAATGGCCCGCGGGCGCGGCGACCGGGATCGGGTCGATGCCGGGCGGTGACGCGCGGGAAGCGGCGAAGACCGTCACCGGGTCGCTGGAGGCCTTCCCGTATCTGTCGGAACTGCCGGCCCGCGGCCCCGGCGCCGACATGATCGGGCGGACCATCGGGATGCTCGTCGAGGTCTACGCCCATGTGGAGCCGAGCGGCTGGCGGATCAGCGATCGGCCGGGGCGCGACACCCGGCGCGCCCGCGCCTGGCTCGGCGAAGACCTCGACGCCCTGGAGGAGTTCACCCAGGGGTACGAGGGGCCGCTGAAGGTCTCGGCGGTCGGCCCGTGGACGCTCGCCGCCTCCCTGGAGCTGCGTAACGGCGAGGCCGCCCTCAGCGACCCCGGTGCCTGCCGGGATCTTGCGGCGTCCCTGGCGGAGGGGCTGCGCGGCCACCTCGCGGACGTCCGGCGGCGGGTGCCCGGCGCCCAGGTCGTGCTGCAGCTCGACGAGCCGTCGCTGACGGCGGTGCTCCAAGGCCGGGTGAAGTCCGCGAGCGGCTACCGCACCCACCGGGCGGTGGACCGGGCCGTCGTCGAGGGCGCGCTGCGCGATCTTGTCGGTGTCGCGGAGGGCGGGCCCGTCATCGTCCACTCGTGCGCGCCCGGAGTGCCGTTCGGGCTGCTGCGGCGGGCCGGCGCCGCGGGCATCTCGTTCGATTTCGCGCTGCTCACCGAGCGTGAGGAGGAGGCGATCGGCGAGGCCGTCGAGGGCGGTACGGCGCTGTTCGCGGGCGTGGTGCCCGGCGTGGACGGCCGATTGTCAGACCCTGCCGGTAGCGTCATGGGTGTCAGGACGCTGTGGCGCAGGCTGGGGCTGACACCGGGGATTCTCGCCGAGTCCGTGGTCGTCACCCCGTCGTGCGGGCTGGCGGGCGCTTCGCCCGCTTATGCCCGTTCGGCCCTCGCGCACTGTGTCCGGGCGGCGAGATCGCTCGCAGACAACCCTGAGTGACGGCACTCAAGGACCACGGGAGGACAAGACGGTGGCTGGCGAACAGCACGCAGCGGTATCCAAGGTGCCCGCCGCGGCGCGGGAGAAGCACGCGCAGCTCGCTGAGCAGATCGAGGAGCATCGCTTCCGGTATTACGTGAAGGACGCCCCGGTCGTCAGCGACGCGGAGTTCGACAAGCTGCTGCGCTCCCTGGAGGCGCTGGAGGACGAACACCCGGAGCTGCGCACCCCGGATTCGCCGACGCAGAAGGTCGCGGGGGCGTATGCCACGGAGTTCACCGAGGTCGAGCACCGCGAGCGGATGCTTTCCCTCGACAACGCCTTCGACGACGACGAGTTGGCGGCCTGGGCCGAGCGGCTGGCGGGGGAGCTGGGCGGCGATCCGAAGAGCGCCGGGTACCACTTCCTGTGCGAGCTGAAGGTCGACGGCCTCGCCGTCAACCTCACCTACGAGCGGGGCCGGCTGACCCGCGCCGCCACCCGCGGCGACGGCCGCACGGGCGAGGACATCACCCCCAACGTCCGCACCATCGCCGAGATCCCGCACCGCCTGAAGGGCGACCGGATCCCGGAGCTGGTCGAGGTCCGGGGGGAGGTCTACTTCCCGATGGAGAAGTTCCTGGAGCTCAACGAACGCCTGGTGGCCGACGGCAAGCCGCCGTTCGCCAACCCGCGTAACGCCGCGGCCGGTTCGCTGCGCCAGAAGGACCCCAAGATCACCGCCAGCCGCCCGCTGCACATGGTCGTGCACGGCACCGGCGCCCGCGAGGGCTTCGCCATCGACCGCCAGTCGCAGGCCTACGACATACTGCGCGAATGGGGCCTGCCGACGGCCGCGCACGCCAAGGTCGTCGACTCCCTCGCGGCGGTACGCGAGTTCATCGCCCACTACGGCGACCCCGACACCCGCCGCACGGCCGTCGAGCACGAGATCGACGGTGTGGTCGTCAAGCTGGACGAGATCCCGCTCCAGGGGCGGCTGGGCTCGACCTCGCGCGCTCCCCGGTGGGCGATCGCCTGGAAGTACCCGCCGGAGGAGGTCAACACCAAGCTGGTGGACATCCGCGTCGGCGTCGGCCGTACGGGACGGGTCACGCCGTATGCCGTGGTCCAGCCGGTGACGGTCGCCGGTTCCGAGGTGGAGTTCGCCACCTTGCACAACCAGGACGTGGTCAAGGCCAAGGGCGTGTTCATCGGCGACACCGTGGTGCTGCGCAAGGCGGGCGATGTCATCCCGGAGATCCTGGGCCCGGTCGTCGACCTGCGGGACGGCAGCGAGCGGGAGTTCGTGATGCCGGCCGAGTGCCCCGAGTGCGGTACGGCGCTGCAGCCCGCCAAGGAAGGCGATATCGACCTGCGGTGCCCCAACGCCCGCGGCTGCCCCGCCCAGATCCGTGAGCGGCTGTTCTATCTGGCCGGCCGCAAGTGCCTGGACATCGAGAACTTCGGCTATGTCGCAGCGACTGCGCTCAGCCAACCTCTGGAGCCCGCGGAGCCGCCGCTGAGGGACGAGGGCGACCTTTTCGGCCTCTCCATCGAGCAGCTGCTGCCCATCAAGTCGTATGTCCTCGACCCCGACTCCGGGCTGCCCAAGCGCGACCCGAAGACCGGTGAGGAGAAGGTCGTTACCTTCTTCGCCAACCAGAAGGGCGAGCCGAAGAAGAACGCTCTCGCCATGCTGGAGAACATCCAGGCCGCCAAGGAGCGACCGCTGGCCCGGATCATCACCGGGCTGTCGATCCGTCATGTGGGCCCGGTGGCCGCGGAGGCGCTGGCCCGGGAGTTCCGCTCGCTGGACCGTATCCGGGACGCGAGCGAGGAGGAGCTGGCCGCCGTCGACGGCGTCGGAGGGACCATCGCCGCGTCGCTGAAGCAGTGGTTCGCCGAGGAGTGGCACCAGCAAATCATCGAGAGCTGGCGGGCGGCCGGCGTCCGCATGGAAGAGGAGCAAACGGGCGAAGCGGGCCCACGTCCTCTGGAAGGCGTCACCGTTGTGGTGACGGGCACACTTCAGTCACACACCAGAGATGGCGCGAAAGAGGCCCTCCAAGGACTCGGAGCGAAGGTGACCGGATCCGTTTCGAAGAAGACCGGATTCGTAGTGGTGGGTGACAACCCTGGTTCGAAGTACGACAAGGCCATGCAACTGAAGGTCCCTGTGCTGGACGATGACGGCTTCGCGGTGCTGCTGGAACAGGGTCCCGACGCGGCGCGTGCGGTCGCGGTCACGCCGCCTGAGGAGGAGTGAGACGTCACCCCAACGGCGCATACCAGATTGATCGGGGAGGCCAGTTCGCATTCGGGCAACCGTCGCCGATCGCTGCCCGTAGCGGCCTTCCGCGGCCTACTGTTGAGGGGTGCGCCTGCCGTGGCGCGGGCACAGCCGGCTGTGAGAGGGATCGGAATGAAACCGACCGACAGCGCCGCTCCGGCGTCGCGGCTCCGGCGGCTCGTCGTGCCCGCGGTGCCCGCTGCCATCGTCACCGTGGCGGGCCTCGCGCTCGCCACGGGTGTGATCCGGACTCTCGGCCAACAGGAGGCGCTCTTCCCCGGCGGGTCCGTCGGCTGGGCGCTGGCGATCCTCACCGGCGTCATCGTCGGCCACTTGGTCGCCCTCGGCCGGGACCGCTGGTGGGGCGGCACGGGCTCCGGCGCCGCGCTCGCCCTCGCCGTCCTGCTCCTCTACGGCTGGGTGGCCGCCGTCCTGGTCAGCCTGGCCGTCGTGGTGCTCGTCGGCGCCGCCCGCCGGCACCGCTGGCGCCAGGCCGTGGTGCACGGCGCCGTGGACATCCTCGGCATCGGCGCCGCGGCCCTCGGCCTCGCCGCGTTCGGCGTCGTCTCCAGCGTCCGCCACCCCTGGACCCCGGACACCTGGGACCTCACCGTCCTCCCGGAAGTCGTCACCGCGACCGGCGGCTACCTCCTCGTCAGCCGCGCCCTGCTGTGGTTCAGCCTGGCCCCGCGCACCGGCGGACTGCCCAGCATCGCCCGGACGGCCCTGGTGCGGCAGGTTCTCGTCGGGATCGCCCTGCTCGGCATCTCCCCGCTGATCGCCGTTTGCGCCGTCCACGCACCCTTGCTACTGCCGCTGTTCGCGGTACCGCTCATCGCGCTGGACTCCACCCTCTGGATAGCCCGCGCCCGCGCCGAGGAGCAGCTGCGCGACCCGCTCACCGGCCTGCCCAACCGCCAGTGGCTGCTGGAGCGCACCTGGAGCGCACTGGACGAGGCCGAGCGCGACGGCGCCCGCTCCGCGCTCGTCCTCATCGACCTGGACCGCTTCCGCTCGGTCAACGACACCCTCGGCCACCTCGCCGGCGACCGCCTGCTGCTGCAGATCGCCGACCGCCTGCGGCACGCACTCCCGCGCGGCGCCGAGGCCGCCCGGCTCGGCGGCGACGAGTTCGCCGTCCTCCTGCCGACCACCGACTCCCTCACCAGCTCCCAGCGGGTCGCCCGCAACCTCGTCGCGGCCCTCGGCTCCCCGCTGGACCTCGACGGCCTCACCCTCGTCCTCGAAGCCAGCGCCGGGGTCGCCGTCTTCCCCGACCACGCCCTCGACGCCGAAGGGCTGCTGCGCCGCGCCGATGTGGCCATGTACCAGGCCAAGCGGGACCGCAGCGGCGTCGAGCTCTACGAGGCGAAGCGGGACGGCAACACCCCTGACCGGCTGGGCCTGTTGGGCGATCTGCGCCGCGCCCTGGACGCCGGCGACGTCGAGCTGCACTACCAGCCCAAGGTCGGCTTCGACGGCCATGTGGCCGGGCTGGAGGCACTGGTCCGGTGGGTCCATCCGGACCGCGGCAGAGTGCCACCGGACGAGTTCATCGCCATCGCCGAGACCTCCGGCCTGATGCCGCGGCTGACCGAGTACGTCCTGGAGACCGCCCTCGCCCAGGTGGCGCGCTGGCGCGGGATGGGCCTTGAGGTGCCGGTCGCCGTCAATGTCTCCCCGCGCGATGTGCACTCCCCGGGCTTCGCCGGCGCGGTCGCCGCCCGCCTCGCCCGACATCGGGTCCCACCGGGCGCCCTCCAGCTGGAGATAACCGAACACGTCCTCCTGGAGGACCCGCAGCGGGCCGCCGACACCCTCGCGGGACTCACGGCGCACGGCGTGAAGATGTCCCTCGACGACTTCGGCACCGGCTACTCCTCCCTCGTCCATCTGCGCCGCCTCCCGGTCAGCGAGCTCAAGATCGACCGGTCGTTCGTGGCGCGGCTGGCCGTCGACAACGAGGACGCCGAGATCGTCCGCTGCACCCTCGATCTCGCGCACTCCCTCGGTCTGCTGGTCGTCGCCGAGGGCGTCGAGGACGACGAGACCTGGGAGCGGCTGCGCGACCTCGGCTGTGATGCCGTACAGGGCTGGCTGGTGGCCGCCGCGATGCCACCGGAGGAAACCACGGCGTGGCTACCGCCCGCGGAGAGCATGGCTGGCACCGCGAGTCGGAGACGGCCGCCCTGGCGGCGGAGAAGGCAGCCGAAAGCCCTTCGGGACAGGTCTTGAACTGACCCGGCCACCGGCCGTCCCGTGTCCCCGCTCCGAAGACCCCTCGCAGGTGCCCACAGCGCAGGACCGGCCCGATGAGTCCGGGCCGGACGACGAGTCCGACGCATCCGGAGAGCCCGACCCCTCCGGTGGGACGGACGAGGCCGATGAGACGGACGACGCCGATGGCGCGCTCGCGGCCGATGGCGCTGCCGAGGCCGATGAATCGCCCGAGCAGGAGGCTCCCTAGCAGGCCACGCACCCTCCAGCCGATCGTGGAGACGCGCCGCCCCGACGTTCGCCGGCCGCCCCGGCGAAACGGTTTCGCGACTCCTCTTGCGTACGCCATAGGATTGGGCCGGAAAGTTCACCGGAGTCTTCGCCCAGAACACTCCACCTGGAACATTTCACCCGGAACACTCCGCCAAGAACACCAGAGGATCGCTGCATGCCTGGCATCACGCGCGAGGAGGTCGCTCACCTCGCCCGGCTGGCACGTCTGGAGCTGAAGGACGAAGAGCTCGACCACTTCGCCGGACAGCTCGACGACATCATCGGCGCGGTCGCCCGCGTCTCCGAGGTCGCCGACCAAGACGTACCGCCGACCTCCCACCCGCTGCC
This sequence comes from Streptomyces sp. NPDC050636, assembly GCF_040654775.1. Lineage (NCBI taxonomy): Bacteria > Bacillati > Actinomycetota > Actinomycetes > Kitasatosporales > Streptomycetaceae > Streptomyces > Streptomyces sp. NPDC050636. The sequence goes on along the minus strand of NZ_JBFAIP010000013.1, from coordinate 45,508 downwards.
CCTGACCAATGTCATGCGCCCGGACGAGGTCCGTCCGTCGCTGACCCCCGAGCAGGCGCTCTCCGGCGCCCCGGCCCAGGAGCAGCAGCGTTTCAAGGTGCCGCAGATCCTGGGGGAGGAGTGACCGACATGGCAGACCTGATCAAGCTCACCGCCGCCGAGATCGCGGCGAAGATCGCCGCCGGCGAGCTCACCGCCGTCGAGGTGACCGAGGCCCACCTGGCGCGCATCGAGGCCGTCGACGAGAAGGTGAACGCCTTCCTGCACATCGACCGCGAGGGCGCGCTCGCCCAGGCCCGCGCCGTGGACGAGAAGCGTGCCCGCGGCGAGAAGCTCGGCCCGCTGGCCGGCGTCCCGGTCGCGCTCAAGGACATCTTCACGACGGAGGGCATTCCCACCACCGTCGGCTCCAAGATCCTTGAGGGCTGGCTCCCGCCGTACGACGCCACGCTCACCAAGAAGCTCAAGGCCGCCGACGTCGTCATCCTCGGCAAGACCAACATGGACGAGTTCGCCATGGGGTCCTCGACCGAGAACAGCGCCTACGGCCCGACCGGCAACCCCTGGGACCTGACCAAGATCCCCGGCGGCTCCGGCGGCGGCTCCGCCGCCGCGCTCGCCTCCTTCCAGTCCCCGCTCGCCATCGGCACGGACACCGGCGGCTCCATCCGCCAGCCCGCCGCCGTCACCGGCACCGTCGGCGTCAAGCCGACCTACGGCGGCGTCTCCCGTTACGGCATGGTCGCCTTCTCGTCCTCCCTCGACCAGGGCGGGCCCTGCGCCCGTACGGTCCTGGACGCGGCGCTGCTCCACGAGGCGATCGCCGGGCACGACCCGCTGGACTCCACCTCCATCGACGCGCCCGTACCGCCGGTCGTCGAGGCGGCCCGCAACGGCTCCGTCCAGGGCATGCGCGTCGGCGTCGTCAAGGAGTTCGCCGGCGAGGGCTACCAGGCCGGCGTCATGCAGCGCTTCAACGAGTCGGTGGCGCTGCTGAAGGAGCTGGGCGCGGAGATCGTCGAGCTCTCCTGCCCGTCCTTCGACAAGGCGCTGGCGGCCTACTACCTGATCGCGCCGTCCGAGTGCTCGTCCAACCTGGCCCGCTTCGACGCCATGCGCTACGGCCTGCGGGTCGGCGACGACGGTTCGAAGTCCGCCGAGGACGTCACCGCGCTGACCCGCGAGGCGGGCTTCGGCGACGAGGTCAAGCGCCGCATCATCCTCGGTACGTACGCGCTCAGCTCCGGCTACTACGACGCGTACTACGGCTCCGCCCAGAAGGTGCGGACGCTGATCACTCGCGACTTCGAGAAGGCCTTCGAGCAGGTGGACGTCATCGTCTCGCCGACGACGCCCACCACCGCCTTCCCGATCGGCGAGCGTGCCGACGACCCGATGGCGATGTACCTGGCCGACCTGTGCACCATCCCCGCCAACCTGGCAGGCAACGCGGCCATGTCGCTGCCCTGCGGACTGGCCCCCGAGGACGGGCTGCCGGTGGGTCTCCAGATCGTCGCCCCTGCCATGAAGGACGACCGGCTCTACAAGGTCGGTGCCGCGGTCGAGGCCGCGTTCACCGAGCGTTGGGGGCACCCGCTGCTTGAGGAGGCACCGTCCCTGTGAGTGGAAAGCTCGCCAAGGCGAAGAACTTCAAGAAGTCCAAGCCCGGCACGTATCTGTCCATCGGCACCACGCTGTTCGGCGCGGTGAGCGTCATCAAGCAGGCGAAGAAGGCCAAGGCGGAGCAGGACACGCTCCAGCTCGTCGACGCCGTCGTCTCCGCCGCCGCCATCGTCACCGGCGTCGCCCTGCTCATCCGCGAACTGAGCCGTATCGACAGCGGCGACGTCCTCGCGGACTGACCGGCGCCGGACCTGAGAGGTTAGTTTCACCGTGACTGTCACCGACCTGGTGTCGTACGAGGACGCGCTGGCCGCCTATGACCCCGTGATGGGTCTTGAGGTGCACGTCGAACTCGGCACCAAGACCAAGATGTTCTGCGGGTGTTCCACCACCCTGGGTGCCGACGCCAACTCGCAGACCTGCCCCACCTGCCTGGGCCTGCCCGGCTCGCTGCCGGTCGTCAATGCGATCGGCGTCGAGTCCGCCGTCAAGATCGGCCTGGCCCTGAACTGCTCCATCGCCGAATGGTGCCGCTTCGCCCGGAAGAACTACTTCTATCCGGACATGCCGAAGAACTTCCAGACCTCCCAGTACGACGAGCCGATCGCCTTCGACGGCTACCTCGACGTACAGCTGGAGGACGGGGAGATCTTCCGCGTGCACATCGAGCGCGCCCACATGGAGGAGGACACCGGCAAGTCCACCCACATCGGTGGTGCCACCGGCCGCATCCACGGCGCCCGGCACTCCCTCCTGGACTACAACCGCGCCGGCATCCCGCTCATCGAGATCGTCACCAAGCCGATCGAGGGCGCCGGCGAGCGGGCCCCCGAGGTCGCCAAGGCGTACGTCGCCGAGCTGCGCGAGCTCATCAAGGCGCTGGGCGTCTCCGAGGCCCGCATGGAGCAGGGCCAGATGCGTTGCGACGTCAACCTGTCGCTGCGCCCGCAGGGCACCGAGAAGTTCGGCACCCGCTCGGAGACGAAGAACGTCAACTCGCTGCGTTCCGTCGAGCGTGCGGCCCGCTTCGAGATCCAGCGCCATGCGGCGGTGCTCTCCTCAGGCGGCACGATCCTCCAGGAGACCCGGCACTTCCACGAGGAGGACGGCTCCACCACGGCCGGCCGCATCAAGGACAACGCCGAGGACTACCGCTACTTCCCCGAGCCGGACCTGGTGCCGGTGGCCCCCTCGCGCGAGTGGGTCGAGGAGCTGCGGGCCGGACTGCCCGAGCTGCCGCGCGTACGCCGTAACCGGCTGCGCGAGGAGTGGGGCATCTCCGCGCACGACATGCAGTCGATCCTCAACGCGGGTGCGGTCGACCTGATCACCGCCACCGTCGACGCCGGCGCGGACTCCGCCTCGGCCCGTAAGTGGTGGATGGGCGAGCTGGCCCGCCGCGCCAACGAGGACGGCGTGGAGCTGGCCGCTCTGCCGATCACGCCCGAGCAGGTCGCCCGGATCACCGCGCTGGTCGGCGACGGCTCCCTCAACGACAAGCTGGCCCGCCAGACCATCGAGGGCGTGCTCGCGGGCGAGGGCGACCCGGACACCGTCGTCGAGAAGCGCGGCCTGAAGGTCGTCTCGGACGAGGGCGCGCTCGGCACCGCCGTCGACGAGGCCATCGCGGCCAACGCGGCCATCGCGGACAAGATCCGCGGCGGCAAGGTCGCCGCGGCGGGCGCGCTGGTCGGCGCGGTCATGAAGGCCACGCGCGGCCAGGCGGACGCGGCGCGGGTGCGCGAACTGATCCTGGAGAAGCTGGGCGTCGAGGGCTGAGGCCCGGTCCCGTACGCGCGTGAAGGGGCGGTGCACCGGTTGGTGCGCCGCCCCTTCACGCGCTCAGGTATCGGTGGGGCCGTATTCCTTAACCGTCTGCGACGCCTACCACTCCTCGATCCACTCTTCCACCAGTCCCAACCGCAACCATCTGGTCAGCGGCTGGACGGGGATCGAGGAGCCCAACATCGGCGCCGGGCGGCGGGAGAGGAGTCGTTTACGGGCTGATCCGGGCGCCGGAAGCCGATTCGGTCACCTGATCCCCTGTTGCTCCTCTTGTGGGGTAATCCACAAAAAGGTCAAAGGATCTCTTCGGGCTGTCACTCTACAAAGTGAATGCGGACCCATCGCTTCCACGATCGGTAGCGGTGGGTTCGCCATGCCCCGTACATCCGCGTTCGGCACCACCGGTCACCCCGGGAGTTATCGACGCACAACCCGGGAAGCGGTCGAGGCGCGTGACGGCTCTGGCTCGGTGGTGCCTCAGGCGCCGCATCGTGGTGATCGTCCTCTGGCTTGCCGCGTTCGCGGGGGTCGCCGTTGCCGCGGGGGTGACCGGATCCGCGTACTCGAACAACTACGAGGTCCCCGGGACCGAATCCGGGCAGGCCGGCGCCCTGATGGCCAAGGCTTTCCCCGGCCGGTCCGGCGACACCGACAGCATCGTCTGGCACTCCGACTCCGGGACCGTACGATCCGGCGCGGTCAAGAAGAAGATGACGCGCACGCTGGAGAAGATCGCGGAGCTGCCCGGCGTCTCGGAGATCCAAAGCCCCTACAAACCGCAGGGCGAACGGCAGATCAGCAAGGACGGGCACACCGCCTACGCCTCCGTCGTCTTCGATGTGCCCACCGACGAGCTGGACGCGGGCCGGGTCCAGAAGGTCGTCGACACCGCGCAACAGGCTTCCGGCGGCGGAACGCGGGTCGAGCTGGGCGGCGCCGGGGTCGCGCTGACCGAGGCGCCGCGCGCCCAGCTCCCGGAGATCATCGGGCTGTGCGCCGCCGCGGTCGTGCTCTTCCTCGCCTTCGGATCGCTCGCCGCGACCTTCCTGCCGATCATCACCGCGGTGGCCGCCGTCGGCACCGCCTCGGCCGGCATCACCCTGCTCAGCCATGCCATGACCATCGCCGACTTCGCCCCCATGCTGGGCATGCTCATCGGCCTCGGCGTCGGTATCGACTACGCGCTGTTCATCGTCACCCGGCACCGAAAGGGCCTCAGGTCCGGCCTGTCGGTCCAGGAGGCCGCCGAACGGGCCGTCGCGGTGTCCGGGCGCGCGGTCGTCTTCGCCGGCGCCACCGTCTGTATCGCGCTGCTCGGCATGCTGATCCTGCAGCTGAGCTTCCTCAACGGCGTCGCCCTCGCCGCCTCGCTCACCGTCGTCCTCACCGTCGCCGCCTCTGTCACCCTGCTGCCCGCCCTGCTCGGCCTGATCGGGACGCGGGCGCTGAGCCGCCGCGAACGCCGGCGGCTGGCCGACCACGGGCCGCAGCACGAGCAGCCCACCGGTATCGCCGCCCGCTGGTCCGGCTTCGTCGAGCGGCACCCCAAGCTGCTGGGTGTGGCCGCGGCCGCCGTCATGGTCGTTCTCGCACTGCCCACGCTCGGCCTTCACCTCGGCACCTCCGACCAGGGCAACAACCCCGCCACGTCCACCACCCGGCAGGCGTACGACCTGCTGGCGGGCGGCGGGAGCGGACACGGCGGCTCCGGGCACGGCTTCGGGCCCGGCGTCAACGGGCCGCTGACCCTGGTGGGCAGCCTCGACGGCGCCAAGGACCGGCTGGCCTTCGACAAGCTGCCGCGCGAACTGCGCAACACGCCCGGGGTCGCGCACGTCGGCGGCCCGGAGTTCAACGGCAGCCGCGACACCGGCGTGATCACGGTCGTACCGACCGGCTCACCGCAGTCCCAGCAGACGTCCGACCTGGTGGAACGGCTGCGCGACGACGTCCTGCCGGAGGCCGAGGGCAGCACCACCATGCAGGTGCACGTCGGCGGCGTCACGGCCGGCTACGACGACTTCGCGACCGTCATCGTCGGCAAACTGCCGCTCTTCATCGGCGTCGTCATCGCGCTCGGCTCGATCCTGCTGCTGCTCGCCTTCCGCAGCATCGGCATCCCGCTCAAGGCCGCGCTGATGAATGTCGCGGCCGTCGCCTCGTCCTTCGGGATCGTCGTCGCGATCTTCCAGTGGGGGTGGGGGAGCGAGCTGCTGGGGCTGGGCAGCGCGGGCCCGATCGAACCGTTCCTGCCGGTCATCATGGTCTCGGTGCTGTTCGGCCTCTCCATGGACTACCAGGTGTTCCTGGTGAGCCGGATGTACGAGGAGTGGCAGCTGACGCAGGACAACCGCCGGGCCGTACGGGTCGGGCTCGCCGAGACCAGCCGGGTGATCAACTCGGCGGCGGTCATCATGATCGCGGTGTTCGCGGCGTTCATCCTCAGCGGCGACCGGATCATCGCGATGTTCGGCATCGGCCTGGCCTCCGCCGTCGCGCTGGACGCCTTCGTCCTCCGTACGCTGCTGGTCCCGGCCCTGATGCATATGCTCGGCGGCGCGAACTGGTGGCTGCCCGGCTGGCTGGACCGGTGGCTGCCCCGGGTCAGCATCGAACCGCCGCCGCAGCCGAGCGGGCCGGTCCCGCTGCCCGGGCCGCGGGACGGGGAGAGTCCGCTGGTGGGGGTGTAGGCGTCCCGGCCGGGGGCTTCGGCGTCTCTGTGCCGACGGTCTCCCCTGCCTGACGCGGCGGCTCTCATCGGACTCTCAGACACGGCACCTACCGTCGCGAGCATGGGAACGACGAGGACCACCGAGAAGACCGAGAAGACCGAGAAGACCGAGAAGACCGAGAAGACCGAGACGCCCGAGGCGACGGAGCCGGCCGACAAGCGCGTCGACGAGCGGGCCGAGGGCGAGACCGTGCCGGAGCAGGCCGGCGCCACGGAGGACGCGATGTCCACCGAGGCGGGTACGAGCAACACGGCCGCCCCCGATGACGAGCAGGACGACACGGATGACGGGGCTGACCCGGACGCCGTCCCCGTAGTGCCCGCCGCCGGAGTCGCCGCCGGCGCCGGTGCCGTCGTCGCCGCGGGGCTGGGCCTCGCCTCCGTCACCGGCACCTGGCTCGGCACGCTGATGGCCGAGCGGCAGACCCTGATGGGCCAGATCAAGCTCCAGTCGGGCCGGGCCACCGACCAGATCGCCACCGTCTACGGCGCTCCTTGGCACACCACCGCCCTGGTCAACGGCGTTTTCGCGCTGCTCGCGGTGCTCGTCGCCACCGTGGTCCTGTCCCGGCCGCGGGCCACCTGGGTACGGGCCGTGGCATGGGGCGGGCTGGCGCTCGGCGTGCTGGGACTGCTGATCTCCGCGGGCATGTATCTCGACCTGTTCGCGAGCCTGCCCAGCATCCCTAAGGGCGCCGGAGCGGGTGCCTAAGTTCCGCAGGGGCGCCGTGGGCGGTGCCTAAGGAACGCGGGCACCGCGGCGCGGGTTCCTAAGGACCGTGCGGGCGCGGAGATCGGGCACTCTCCCGATGTGGTGGACCCCCCTGGGCGACGAGACTTGACGACATCGACGACCTGTCGAGACACCGAGTCATCACGTCACCGCCTTCAGGGGCACCTCACCGCCTTCAGGGAGAGACACCATGTACAACTCCGAGCTCGAAATCCGGGTCCGCTACGAGGAGATGCGCCGCGAGGCCGACCGGCAGCGCCTGGTGCGCGAGGTGACCGAGGGGCAGCGCGCCGGGCGCCGCCGGGCCGCGGCCCGCTCCGGGTCGGACGATCCCGAAGGGCGGGTGAGTGCACGGGGCTGGTGGCGGGTACGCCGCGCCGCCGTCTGACCGCGGGGCGCACATGCCGTCCCGCCTGCCGGCCCCGCAGCCGGCCCAACCGCCGTCCGCCCGGCCCCAGGTGCGCCACGCACCGGGCCGGGCGTTTCGCGTGCCGAAACCCACTGCCGGATTGTCAGACCCCTGTGCGATGCTCGGCAGCGTGGAGAACAGGTCAGTCAGTCCCGTGTTCGTCGGCCGTGCGGCCGAGCTCGCCGCGCTGGGTGACGCGCTCGTGCGTATCGCGGCCTCCGGCGCGCCCCAGGCCCTGCTGATCGGGGGCGAGGCCGGGGTCGGCAAGACCCGCCTCATCGAGGAGTTCATCGAATCCGCCCGTTCCAAGGGCGTGCTCGTCGCGCTCGGCGGCTGCATCGAGATCGGCTCCGAGGGCCTCCCCTTCGCGCCCTTCTCCGCGATCCTGCACACCCTCAACTGGCATCTGCGCGACGAGCTCGCCGCCGCCGTCGCCGGCCAGGAGGGTGAACTCGCCCGCATCCTGCCCGAATTGGGGGAGACCGCCGGTGAGACACATGACGAGGAGATCGGTCGCGCCCGCCTCTTCGAGCTGACCGCCCGCCTTCTGGAGCGGCTCGCCGCCCGCCGCACTCTCGTCGTCATCATCGAGGACCTCCACTGGGCGGACCGCTCCACCCGCGAACTGCTCGCCTACCTCCTGCGCGCGCTGCACGACGCCAACGTCCTGCTCGTCGCCACATACCGCTCCGACGACATCCACCGCCGTCACCCCTTGCGTCCGTTCCTCGCCGAGATCGACCGGATGCGCACCGTCCGGCGCGTCGAGCTGGCCCGCTTCAACCGCGCCGAGGTCCGCTCCCAGATAGCCGGTATCAACGGCAGCGAGCCCGAAGAAGGCACCGTCGACCGGGTCTTCAAGCGCTCCGAGGGCAATGCCTTCTTCGTCGAGGAGCTGGCCCGCAGCCTCGCCGACGGCTGTCTGCACGGCCTCAGCGACCCGCTGCGCGATCTCCTGCTGGTCCGCGTCGAGGCGCTGCCCGAGGACGCCCAGAAGGTCGTGCGGATCGCCGCCGAGGGCGGCTCCACCGTCGAGCATGAACTCCTCGCCGCCGTCTGCCAGATGCCCGAGGACGACCTCATCGAGGCGCTGCGGGCCGCCGTCGGCAGCAACACCCTGGTACCCACCCAGGACGGCACGGGCTACCGCTTCCGGCACGCCCTCGTCCGCGAGGCCGTTGTCGACGACCTGCTGCCCGGAGAGCGCACCCGTCTCAACCGCCGCTACGCCCAGGCGCTGGAGGCCGCCCCCTCGCTGGTCCGCTCGGATGTCTGCGCCGCCCGCCTGGCCAGCTACTGGTACAAGGCCCATGACCCGGCCAAGGCGCTGCCCGCCGTCCTCGCAGCCTCTGTCAAGGCCCGCCGCCGCCATGCGTACGCCGAACAACTGCGGCTGCTGGACCGCGCCCTGGAGCTGTGGGACGACGCGCCCAAGGAGGTCCGCCAGGGGGTGCGCCCGGTGGACTACGCCGAGGCGTACCCGGCCTGCGACGACGACGCGCTGCGCTTCCTGGACCTGCTCGCCGAGATCGCGGTCGCCGCCCGGCTGTCCGGCGACAGCGAGCGGGCCTTCACGATCACCAAACGCGCCCTGCGCTCGCTGCGCGACGAGGACGACCCCCTTCGCAAGGCCTGGTTCCTGGTGCAGCGCTCCCGGCTCGTCCAGGGCACCGGCCGCGGCGACGGCTGGGAGGACCTGGGCAAGGCGCAGGAGCTGATGCGCGGACTGCCGCCGTCGTCCGTGCACGCCGAGGTGATGGCCGCCGTCGCCGGCTGGGCGGTGCTGCACGAACCGGGCCCCGGCACCTTCGCGACCGCCGAACGGGCAGTGGAGCTCGCCCAGTTGGTGGGTGACGAGGAAGCCGAACTGAACTCCCGGGTGACGCTGGCCGGACTCCGCGTCGACGCCGGTGAGGTCGACGACGGCCTCGCCGACTTCCGTGCGGCACTGGACCTCGCCGTCGAGCGCGGCTACTTCGCGGTCATCGGGCGCGGCCACATCAACCTGCCGTCCGTCCTGGAAGGCGTCGGCCGCTCCCGCGAGGCCGTCGAGGTCACCGGGCAGGGCGTCGAACTGACCACCCGCTACGGCCTCAAGGACAACACCAGCTGGGTGCTGGGCAACCGCGCCGAATCGCTCCAGTCGCTGGGCCGCTGGGAGGAGGCGAGCCAGGCCGCCGCCGAAGCCCGCCGCCTCGGCCAGAGCGTCCGCTCGGCCGCCCTGGCCGCCAACCGCCTCACCGACCTCGCCCTGGACAAGGGCGAACTGACCGAAGCCGAGCGCGAGCTGGCCATCGCCCAGGAGCACTACGGCACCCATGACGTCCAGCCGCAGCACGCCATCCCCATGGCGCGGCATGCCCTGCGGATCGCCGCCCACCAGGGCCGTATCCTCGACGCCCGGGGCATCCTCCAGCAGACCCTGGACGCCGGATTCCCACCCGGCACCCAGCGCTATGCCTGGCCGCTGCTGTGGTCGGCCACGGCCGCCGAGTCGGACGCCCGCGGTCTGCCGGCCGCCGAGCCCGGCCGGGCCGCGATACTGGCCCGCGTCCGGGACGCCGCAAAGAAACTCCCCCGGCTCTCCCCGGTCTGGGTGGCATACGGCCACGCCGTCGACGCCGAACTCCGGCGCGCCGAGGGCCGGGAGGCACCGGACGCCTGGGCCGCGACTGTCGCGGCGTTCCGCCCCCTGGAGCGGCCGCACGAGCTCGCCCGGTCCTGCTACCGCTGGGCCGAATCGCTGCTCCACGGCACCGAGCGGGCGACCATCGGGCTGGACGGCCGTACGCCCCGGGAGGCCGCCGTACTCCTCCTCGTCCAGGCACACGCCGTAGCCGCCCGTATGGGCGCCCGCCCGCTGACCGCCGAACTCGAACTCCTCGCCCAGCGCGCCCGCATCCCGCTCCCGGGCCTCTCCGCGACCGCCGCACCGGAGGAGATACCCGACGGGGCCGACGGCTCTCCGGCGGGCGGTCCGCCCAGCGGCATCGCCCCCGCCGAATCCCTCGGCCTGACCCCACGCGAACGGGACGTGCTGCGCCTCGTCGCCGACGGCCGCAGCAACCGCCAGATAGCCGACGCCCTGTTCATCTCGCCCAAGACCGCCAGCGTCCATGTTTCCAACATCCTCGCCAAGCTGGGCGTCTCCGGCCGCGGCGAGGCGGGTGCCCTGGCCCACCGCCTGCGCCTGTTCGGCGAGCCGACGCCGAGCTAGTGGCCGTCCGGTGGATCAGGGTCGGAAGGCCCGTTGACGACTAAGTCCCAGGAGCCCCTCGCCGCGCCCCCGACAAGGTCGGACTCAGCCCGCGTTGCCCTCGGCGGCCCCGTTCCGTGGCGCCTTCACGACGACCGTGCCGGACGCAAGGTCTATCGGGCCCTCTCCGGGATCACTGTCACCCACATCGTCGACGACGAGCGACATCTTCTGCCGTTCCTCGTCGGTGTGCTTGCGACCGGGTGCGAAAAGCTCTTCGACGACGTTGAACAAGGTGCCCCCTATCGACGTGACCCGCCCCCCATTTCCCCCGAGTGTAAGCAGGCCACGCGAAAAGGGATCAGCTCACCTTGAGATGGAGAATCCGGTCATCGCCCTTGCGGGTGTCACCCCGGCCGTCCGTGTTGCTGGTGACCAGCCACAACCCGCCGTCGCCGGCCGCCACGACCGTCCGCAGCCGCCCGTACTCGCCCTCCAGGAACGCCTGCGGAGCGCCCACCGGCTTCGTGCCGTTCAGCGCGATCCGCCACAGCCGCTCGCCGCGCAGCCCGGCCATCCAGATCGAGCCCTTGGCGTACGCGATGCCGCTGGGCGAGGCGTCCGCGGTCTTCCACTGGGCGACCGGGTCCATGAACCCGGAGCCCGCCGCGCCGCCCTTGGCCCCCTTGGCCTTGCCCTCCGCCTCCGGCCAGCCGTAGTTCTTCCCCGGCTCGATCAGATTGAGCTCGTCCCAGGTGTCCTGCCCGAACTCCGAGGCCCACAGCCGCTTCTCGCCGTCCCACGCCAGCCCCTGCACATTGCGGTGGCCGTAGTCGTACACCACGGATTCCGCCGAGGGGTTGCCGTGCGCCGGCTCGCCGTCCGGCGTCATCCGCAGGATCTTGCCGCCCAGGGACTCCTTGTCCTGCGCCAGCCCGGTGTCGCCGGTCTCACCCGTACCGGCGTAGAGCATCTTGTCCGGGCCGAACGCGATCCGGCCGCCGTTGTGGATCTGGCCCTTGGGGATGCCCTTGAAAATCGTGTCGGGCTGGCCGAGTTGAATGCCCGGCGGCCGCTTCTCGTCGTAGATCATGCGCGCGATGCGGTTGTCGGTCGCGGTGGTGAAGTACGCGTACACGAGGTGGTCGGCGCCGAAGTCCGAGGACACCGCGAGACCCAGCAGACCGCCCTCACCGCCCGGTTCCACCCCCGGCACCGAGCCCAGCAGCGTCTTCTTGCCGTCCGCGGCGACCCGGAAGACGTCCCCGGTGTCGCGGGAGGCGACCAGCAGATCCCCGCCCGGCAGCGGTGCCACGCCCCAGGGCGACTTCAGACCGGTGGTCAGGGTGGCGGTCACCTTCACCGACCCCTTGGCGGGTGGTGCGGAGGGTGACGGCGTGGCGGTCGGGGTGGCCGGTGCGGCGGTGCCGGGGCTCTTGGCAGTGGCGTCGTCGGAAGGCCCGCTCTTCTCGGGCTGTGCGCCGCCGGACGAGCAGCCCGCTGCCAGAAGCAGCGAAGCGGCGGCCAACACGGCGGTCTGGGAGCGGCGTTGCACGGCAGGGTTCCTCTCGTCGGCAGGGCTGGACAAGGACACCACATCGCGCGGCCCGTTGCCCTGCGTTCGGGGTCCTGAGCCCGTCGCGACCAGCAACGATTGCTGCTGTCCGACGGCAGAGGGGGCTCAGTGCCACGACCTCGGGTCAGTACCACGACCCCCGGGCCGGCGGCAGGCTCGCGATCTCCGTCAGGTCCTCGCGGGTGAGCGCCAGATCGGCGGCCTTGGCGTTCTGCGCCGCCCAGCGTTCCTTCTTCGTGCCCGGCACCGGGACGACATGGCGGCCCTGCGCCAGCACCCATGCCAGGGCTACCTGACCCGGCGTCGCACCGTACCGGGCGCCGACCCGCCGCAGCCCGGCCACCACCGGCTGGTTCGCGGCCATCATCTCGGCGGTGAAGCGCGGGTGGCGGGCCCGTATGTCCTCCGGTTCGAAGCCCTGCCCAGGGGTGAGGGTGCCGGTCAGATAGCCGTTGCCCAGCGGCATCGCCGCCAGGAATCCCACACCGCGCGACTCGCACCACGGCAGCAGCGCCTCCAGCGCCTCCGTCGACCACACCGACAGCTCGGCCTCCACGCTGCTGACCGGGAACACCTGCTGAATACGCTCCAGTTGGCGCAGCGTGCCGTCATGCATCCGCGACCGGGGGCGCGCCCCGCCGGCCGATGCCTGGCGCTCCGTACGGGCGGTGCGTGACGGTCGCACCGCCCGCGCGCCCACCGCGCACAGTCCCAGCGACCGCACCTTCCCCGCCGCCACCAGATCCGCCATCGCTCCCCAGGTCTCTTCTATAGGCACCTCGGGATCGGCGCGGTGCAGCTGGTAGAGATCGATGCAGTCGGTCTGCAGCCGCCGCAGCGACGCGTCGCAGGCCCGCTTGACGTAACCGGGCCGCCCGTTGGCGACGATGTGCTGCTCACCTACCAGGAGCCCGCACTTGGTAGACACGAAGGCGTCTCCGCGCCGTTCCTTGAGCGCACGGCCCACCAGCAGTTCATTGGTGAAGGGTCCGTACATGTCGGCGGTGTCCAGCAGGCTGCAGCCCCGGTCCAGCGCGGCGTGCACGGCCCGCAGCGAGCCCTCTCCGCTCCGCTGCGACTCGGTGTACCCCCAGCTCATCGGCATACAGCCGAGCCCGATGGCGCCCACTTCGAGGGCCCCCGCGCCGATCGTCCTGCGCTCCACCTGGTTGTGCCTCCGTCCCCTCGCCCCCGGTCAAGGGCCAGACCAAACTAACGTCTGAGGGGAACGCCTCTTCGCATAGCCTCTGGCCATGGCATCAATTGACCGGCGTACCGACGCGCGCACCGAGCCGAGCACCGATCCGAGCAGCGCCCCGAAAGACGTGTGGCTGCCGATCCCGCCCGACGAGATCGACGGTCTCCCCGAAGGGCTGGACTACGTCCACTGGGACGCCGGCCCCGACTACCCGGCCGACCCCGCCCGGTGCGTCTTCTACGCCGTCCCCTACATGAAGGGCGCCGAGCCCTCGCTGCGCCCGCTACCGCTGATGCGCAATGTCCGGATCGTGCAGACCCTGACCGCCGGCATCGAGCACATGCTGCCCGGCCTGCCCCACATGCCGGCCGGCGCCCAGCTGTGCAACGCCCGCGGACTGCACGACGCCAGCACCGCCGAGCTCGCGCTCACCCTGATCCTCGCGTCGCTGCGCGGTGTCCCCGATTTCGTACGGGGCCAGGACGCGGGGGAGTGGCGGAATGGTTTCCAGCCAGCCCTCGCCGACAAGTCGGTCCTCATAGTGGGGTACGGTTCGATCGGCAGTGCCATCGAAGAGCGGCTCACACCTTTTGAGTGCGCGCGGGTGGCGCGCATCGCGCGCACCGCACGTGACACCGTGCGCGGCCCAGTGCTTCCACTCTCCGCCCTGAGCACCCTCCTGCCCGACGCAGACGTCGTCGTCCTGGCAACTCCGCTCACCGACGAGACTCGTGGCCTGGTCGGAGGCGATTTCCTGGCGCGTATGAAGGACGGCGCACTCCTCGTCAACATCGCCCGCGGCGGGATCGTCGACACCAAGGCGCTGCTCGCCGAACTGGAGTCGGGCCGGCTGCGCGCCGCGCTCGATGTGACCGATCCCGAACCCCTCCCGCCGGCCCATCCGTTGTGGCACGCTCCGGGCGTGCTCATCACTCCACACGTCGGTGGCCCCAGCTCTGCCTTCCTGCCCCGTGCGAAGCGGCTTCTGCGGGACCAGCTGGCGCATTTCGCGGCGGGAGAACCCCTCCGGAACGTGATGGCAACAGCAGACTGAGACGGCTGCGAATAGCTCTACGAGGCCGTATGAATGCAGGCTGTGTTCACATTTCCTTAGCTCGTCACGCTCCGTAGAGGGGCTATGTCCCTGAGTGACTGAATTGGTGTATCGTCCCGAGCGGGGACCGCGGAGTGCTGTATACGACGCGGTGCGAGATCCGGAACTCGAGGGGGGCGACGGGCGATGTACGGCCGATGGACGAATCGCGAGACGCGTGATCCACGAGCGCCCGCGGGAATACCACTGGACCCCCGGAAGCGCCGAGTGCTCCGATCACCGAACGGCCGCGCACGGGCGAGCGGGAGAGAACGGTGAGCGCCCCCGGGGCGGTGCTCTCCCGGCCGCCGGCCCAGACCAGCGGACCACCGAGCGTGGTGCCGCAATTCGCCCTGGCCGGCGTCTGCGGCGCCTATGCCGTCGGCGCCGCGTTCGGCTGGGGCTCGGCCGAAGTCGCCATGTTCATGGGGGACTTCGGGCTCAGCGTGGCCGCCCTCGTCGCGGCCGTCTCCTGCGGTCTGTACGCCCGCAAGCACCAGAGCCGCTTCCGCCCGGCCTGGATGCTGTTCGCCGCCTCCTCGGGGATGGCCGGCCTCGGCAACGGTGTATGGGGCTGGTACGAAGTCATCCTCGACACCACCGTGCCCAGCCCCTCCCTCGCTGACTTCTGCTTCCTGCTGTTCGCGCCGCCCGCCATCGTCGGCCTGCTGGTGCTCGCCAAGAGGCCGGTGACCAGGGCCGGCTGGGTCTGCCTCGGGCTGGACGCGTGGCTGATCGGCGGCTCGCTGCTCACGCTCTCCTGGAGCCTCGCACTCGCGCACACCACCCACTTCCAGGGTCGCAGTGTCGCGCAGAGCGCGCTGTCCCTCGCCTATCCGCTGCTGGACATCGTGCTGGTGAGCATGGTGCTCGCGCTGCACTTCAAACGTTCCTCGGTGCACCGCTCTGCCGTCAACACCGCCATCGCCGCACTGGCGTTGACGGTTCTGTGCGACGCCCTGTTCAGCTCGCCGCTGCTGCGCGAGCACTACCGCTCCGGCCAGATCCTGGATGCCGGCTGGTTCGCCGGCTCCATGCTGCTCGCGTACGCGCCATGGGTCGCCCGCCGCAGCAAGGGCGAGTGCGCCGACGACGACGTCGAGCGCCCCGCGCCCCGCGTCCAGCCGCACGGCAGCCGCCCCATCGCGGGCTCGCTCGCCGCCCTCACCCCGTATCTCGCCGCCGCCGTCTGCACCCTGGGCATCCTCACCAACGTCCTGGGCGGCCGGCGCATCGACCGCGTGGTGCTCTTCACCGGCTGCACGGTCGTCCTCGCCCTGGTCGTCCGCCAGGGCATCATGCTGCTCGACAACATCACCCTCACCCAGGAGCTGGCCCAGAAGGAGAACCACTTCCGCTCCCTGGTCCAGGGCTCCAGCGACGTCATCATGATCGCCGCGCCGACCGGCGTGCTCCGCTATGTGAGCCCGGCCGCCGCGGGCGTCTACGGGCGCGACGCGGAGGAGCTGGTCGGCTCCGAGCTGGCCTCGCTGATCCATCCGGAAGACCTGGGGCGGGTGGTGCACGAGGTCCGCAGATTTCTCGCCGCCGCGCCCGACGCCGAGCCGACCACCCGCATCGAATGCCGCTTCCGCGCCGGCGAGCAGCGGGCCGGCGGGGACGGCTGGCTGAACGTCGAGTCCACCGTCAACCGCCACCACGGCGGCCTGATCTTCAACTCCCGCGATGTCACCGAACGGGTCCGCCTGCAGGCCCAGCTGCAGCACAACGCCTCCCATGACGCGCTCACCGACCTGCCCAACCGCGCCCTGTTCACCGAACGTGTCAGCAAGGCCGTCACGGGCCGCCGCGCCAGCGACCTCGACACCGCCGTGCTCTATATCGACCTCGACGGCTTCAAGCAGGTCAACGACACCATCGGGCATCAGGCGGGCGACGAACTCCTGGTACAGGCCGCCCGCCGGCTCGCCGACTCCGTACGCTCCGGGGACATAGCGGCGCGGCTCGGCGGCGACGAGTTCGCCGCGCTCATCACGGGCGACGGCACCCGCGATCACGCCGCCCGTGAGTTCCGCATCCATGAGATCGCCGACCGGCTGCGCATCACGCTCTCCGAGCCGTACCGCATCGACGGCCGGGACGTCCGCGTCGCGGCCAGTATCGGTGTCGCCTTCGCCGAGCCGGGCGTCACCCCGGCGGGCCTGCTGCGCAACGCCGACCTCGCGATGTACCGCGCCAAGCAGGCCGGAAAGGGCCGGGTGGAGCTGTACGCCCCGCAGATGCAGGTCGAGGTGGTGGACCGCGCCGAGCTCGCCACCACGCTCCGTGCGGCCCTGCGGGACGGCGAATTCGCGCTGCTGCACCAGCCGGTCGTCGAGCTGGCCGGCGGCCGGGTCACCGCGGTCGCCGCGCACGCCCGCTGGCGCTCCGCCCAGGGCATCCTCTTCACCCCCGCCGAGTTCCTCCGGGTCGCCGAGCGCGGCCGGCTCAGCGACGACGGCGACCGCGCCGCCGAGCTGGGCCGCTGGCAGCTGGAGGAGGCCGTCGAGCAGGCCGCGGCGCGGCACCGCGCGGGCCACACCGTCCCGGTCGCCGTCCGGATCTCCGCCCGCCGGCTGCTGGGCGGCGACCGCAACGGGATGCCCCCCAAGAACGTCGAGGCGCTGCTCGCCCGGCACGGTCTGCCGTCCGGCTCGCTCGTCCTGGAACTGTCCGAAAGTGATCCCCGTATCCCTCTGGACGAGCTGGAGCGGCGGCTGGTCGCGCTGCGCCGGCTGGGCGTACGCATCGCCCTCGACGGCTTCGGCAGCGGTTACGCCGCCATGAGCGCGCTGCGCCGGCTCCCCGTCGACGTACTGCGGCTGGACCGCGGGCTGGTCGACGGCGTGGTGGAGTCCGCCCGGCTGCACAAGATCACCGCCGGGCTGCTGCGGATCGCCGCGGATCTCGGGATGCAGTCCGTCGCGGACGGCGTCGATCTGCCCGAGCAGGTCCTCGCGCTGCGCTCCATGGGCTGCACCCATGGCCAGGGCATGGCCTTCTCCGGGCCGCTCGACGAGCACCGGCTGCGCCGCGCCCTGACGGTCGGCAGCTACCCGGTGCCGGACCTGGCGGGCGAGCCCCGCGCGGTGGTGCTCAGCGGCAGCGGCCTGCCCGTCCGGCACGGTGGCGCGGCCGGCCCGGATGCGCTGGTGCATCCCCCATTGCGCTCAAATAGTGAGACCCCCATCCCACCCACTTGACACTCATGGTGCGCCGGGGGGAGGGTCAGTGCCATGCGCACCCGAATTCTCGTACTTGGAAAGCGCGTCGGCTGAAGCTGGGCCCTGATGAAGCCCGGCTGACCGCACCGACGCGCTCCCCTCGCTTGCCTCACGGCACGAGGGGTTTTTTGTTGCATAGCAACCTCACAAATCCCGCCAAAACCCTCAGCTTCGAGAAGAGACGCAGATGACCGAGCAGGCCTCCGGGGCCCACCATCCGCAGCCGCGGGCCCGTAACTCCGGCGGACCGCAGCAGCAGCCCGCGACCGTCGAGCACGTCACGGGCGCGCAGTCCCTCATCCGTTCGCTGGAGGAGGTCGGGGCCGACACCGTGTTCGGCATCCCCGGCGGTGCGATCCTTCCGGCGTACGACCCGATGATGGACTCCTCGAGGGTGCGGCACGTCCTGGTGCGCCACGAGCAGGGCGCCGGACATGCCGCCACGGGGTACGCCCAGGCCACCGGCAAGGTCGGCGTGTGCATGGCGACTTCGGGTCCGGGCGCCACCAACCTCGTCACGCCGATCGCCGACGCCCACATGGACTCCGTCCCGATGGTCGCGATCACCGGTCAGGTCGCCTCCAAGGCGATCGGCACGGACGCCTTCCAAGAGGCGGACATCTGCGGCATCACGATGCCGATCACCAAGCACAACTTCCTGGTCACCGACCCGGCCGAGATCCCGCGGACGATCGCCGAGGCGTTCCACATCGCGTCCACCGGACGCCCCGGACCGGTCCTGGTCGACATCGCCAAGGACGCGCTCCAGGCTCAGACCACCTTCGTCTGGCCGCCGCACACCGACCTGCCCGGCTACCGCCCGGTGACCAAGCCGCACGCCAAGCAGATCCGCGAGGCCGCCCGGCTGATCGTCGAGTCCAAGCGCCCAGTGCTCTACGTCGGCGGCGGCGTGCTGAAGGCCGGCGCCACCGCCGAGCTGAAGGTGCTGGCCGAGCTGACCGGCGCCCCGGTCACCACGACCCTGATGGCGCTGGGCTCCTTCCCCGACAGTCACCCCCAGCACGTCGGCATGCCCGGTATGCACGGCGCGGTCACCGCCGTCACCGCCCTCCAGAAGTCGGACCTGCTGATCACCCTCGGCGCCCGCTTCGACGACCGCGTCACCGGCAAGCTGGACTCCTTCGCCCCGTTCGCCAAGGTCGTGCACGCGGACATCGACCCGGCGGAGATCGGCAAGAACCGCGCCGCCGATGTCCCGATCGTCGGCGACGCCCGCGAGGTCATCGCCGATCTGATCGTCGCCGTCCAGGCCGAGTACGACGCCGGCCACCGCGGCGACTACAGCGCCTGGTGGAAGGACCTCAACCGCTGGCGCGAGACCTACCCGCTGGGCTACGACCAGCCGGACGACGGCAGCCTCTCCCCGCAGCAGGTCATCGAGCGGATCGGCAAGCTCGCCCCGGCCGACACGATCTACGCCGCGGGCGTCGGCCAGCACCAGATGTGGGCCGCCCACTTCATCGACTACGAGCAGCCCTCGACCTGGCTGAACTCCGGTGGCGCCGGCACGATGGGCTACGCCGTCCCCGCCGCCATGGGCGCCAAGGCCGGCCAGCCGGACCGTACGGTCTGGGCGATCGACGGCGACGGCTGCTTCCAGATGACCAATCAGGAGCTGGTCACCTGCGCGCTGAACAACATCCCGATCAAGGTCGCGATCATCAACAACGGCGCGCTGGGCATGGTCCGCCAGTGGCAGACCCTGTTCTACAACCAGCGCTACTCCAACACGGTGCTGCACAGCGGCCCCGAGGCGGACGGTAAGCAGCCCAGCGCCGGTACCCGTATCCCGGACTTCGTGAAGCTGTCCGAGGCCATGGGCTGTGTCGCGATGCGCTGTGAGTCCCCGGACGACCTGGACAAGGTCATCGCGGAGGCCAACGCCATCAACGACCGCCCGGTCGTGATCGACTTCATCGTCCACGAGGACGCGCAGGTGTGGCCGATGGTCGCCGCCGGCACCTCCAACGACGAGGTCATGGCCGCCCGGGGCGTGCGTCCCGACTTCGGCGACAACGAAGACGACTGAGCCCAGGACGTCACGGACGCACGGAAGAAGAGAGAAGACCGACCATGTCCAAGCACACGCTCTCCGTCCTGGTGGAGAACACCCCCGGCATCCTGGCCCGGATCGCCGCCCTGTTCTCCCGCCGCGGCTTCAACATCGACTCGCTCGCGGTCGGGGTCACCGAGCACCCCGACATCTCCCGCATCACCATCGTGGTCAATGTCGAGTCGCTGCCGCTCGAACAGGTCACCAAGCAGCTCAACAAGCTCGTCAACGTCCTGAAGATCGTCGAGCTGGAGCCGGGCTCCGCGATCCAGCGCGAACTGGTCCTCGCCAAGGTCCGCGCCGACAACGAGACCCGCTCGCAGATCGTGGAGATCGTCCAGCTCTTCCGCGCCAAGACCGTGGACGTCTCGCCGGACGCCGTCACGATCGAGGCCACCGGTTCGAGTGACAAGCTGGAGGCCATGCTCAAGATGCTGGAGCCGTTCGGCATCAAGGAGTTGGTGCAGTCCGGCACCATCGCCATAGGGCGTGGCGCCCGGTCCATCACGGACCGTTCGCTGCGCGCCCTGGACCGTTCCGCCTGACCCTCCCCGGTCCCCCGGACCGCATGGCGAGACCCGCGAACCTTTCCCACCCCGCCCGACGTACTGTGTGGGCAACCAGCTAGATCCAAGGAGATACCCGAAGTGGCCGAGCTGTTCTACGACGACGATGCCGACCTTTCCATCATCCAGAACCGCAAGGTCGCGGTCATCGGCTACGGAAGCCAGGGCCACGCCCACGCGCTGTCCCTGCGCGACTCGGGCGTCGATGTGCGCGTCGGTCTGCACGAGGGCTCCAAGTCCAAGGCCAAGGCCGAGGAGCAGGGCCTGCGCGTGGTGACGCCGGCCGAGGCGTCCGCCGAGGCCGACGTCATCATGATCCTGGTGCCGGACCCGATCCAGGCCAAGGTCTACGAGGAGTCCATCAAGGACAACCTCAAGGACGGCGACGCGCTGTTCTTCGGCCACGGCCTGAACATCCGCTACGGCTTCATCAAGCCCCCGGCCGGCGTGGACGTCGCCCTGGTCGCCCCCAAGGGCCCCGGCCACCTCGTGCGCCGCCAGTACGAGGAAGGCCGCGGCGTGCCCTGCATCGCCGGCGTCGAGCAGGACGCCACCGGCAACGCCTTCGCGCTGGCGCTCTCGTACGCCAAGGGCATCGGCGGCACCCGCGCCGGCGTCATCAAGACCACCTTCACCGAGGAGACCGAGACCGACCTGTTCGGTGAGCAGGCGGTCCTGTGCGGTGGCGCCTCGGCGCTGGTCAAGGCCGGTTTCGAGACCCTGGTCGAGGCGGGCTACCAGCCCGAGATCGCGTACTTCGAGTGCCTCCACGAGCTGAAGCTGATCGTGGACCTCATGTACGAGGGCGGCCTGGAGAAGATGCGCTGGTCGGTCTCCGAGACCGCCGAGTGGGGCGACTACATCACCGGCCCGCGGATCATCAACGAGAACACCAAGGCCGAGATGAAGAAGGTCCTCGGCGAGATCCAGGACGGCACCTTCGCCAACAACTGGATGGCGGAGTACAACGCCGGCCTGCCGAAGTACAACGAGTACAAGAAGGCCGACGAGGACCACCTTCTGGAGACCACCGGCAAGCAGCTGCGCAAGCTGATGAGCTGGGTGGACGACGAGGCGTAAGCCCAACGGACAGGGGGTCGCGGCGCAGGTCGCGGCCCCCTCGTCCATGAGGTCGTCCATGCGGCATCATCGCCTTGTCCACCGCGTAGAACCCGCACGGGTGATCCTGACGCTTCGGCGCAGGACGCGCCTGGAACCGCCACTACACTCAACACCACAAGCGCGTCAGGCTCACAACGTCGTGCGTCTTCCACGCGGCTGCCCCCTTCACCGCCTTCGGCCGTCGGGACGGCCGTCCGCGAAGGACTAGTGAGGACTGAAGACCACGTGAGCTCGAAACCTGTCGTACTGATCGCCGAAGAACTGTCGCCCGCCACGGTCGACGCTCTCGGTCCGGACTTCGAGATCCGGCACTGCAACGGCGCGGACCGCGCAGAGTTGCTCCCCGCCGTCGCCGATGTCGATGCCATCCTTGTGCGCAGCGCGACGAAGGTCGACGCCGAGGCCATCGCCGCCGCGAAGAAGCTGAAGGTCGTCGCCCGCGCGGGTGTCGGCCTGGACAACGTCGACGTCTCCGCCGCCACCAAGGCCGGCGTGATGGTCGTCAACGCCCCGACCTCCAACATCGTCACCGCCGCCGAGCTCGCCTGCGGTCTGCTGGTCGCCACCGCCCGCAACATCCCGCAGGCCAACACCGCCCTGAAGAACGGCGAGTGGAAGCGCAGCAAGTACACCGGCGTCGAGCTCAGCGAGAAGACCCTCGGTGTGGTCGGCCTGGGCCGGATCGGTGTCCTGGTCGCGCAGCGGATGTCGGCCTTCGGTATGAAGGTCGTCGCCTACGACCCCTACGTCCAGCCGGCCCGTGCCGCGCAGATGGGCGTCAAGCTCCTCACCCTCGACGAGCTGCTGGAGGTCTCGGACTTCATCACCGTCCACCTCCCCAAGACGCCGGAGACGGTCGGTCTGATCGGCGACGAGGCGCTGCACAAGGTCAAGCCGTCGGTCCGGATCGTGAACGCCGCGCGCGGCGGGATCGTGGACGAGGCCGCGCTGGCCACCGCGCTGAAGGAGGGCCGGGTCGCCGGCGCCGGTCTGGACGTCTACGCGTCCGAGCCCTGCACCGACTCGCCGCTCTTCGAGTTCGACCAGGTCGTCGCCACCCCGCACCTCGGTGCGTCGACGGGTGAGGCGCAGGAGAAGGCCGGTATCTCGGTCGCCAAGTCGGTGCGTCTGGCGCTGGCCGGCGAGCTGGTGCCGGACGCGGTCAACGTCCAGGGCGGCGTCATCGCCGAGGACGTCAAGCCGGGGCTGCCGCTGGCCGAGCGGCTCGGCCGGATCTTCACCGCGCTGGCCGGTGAGGTCGCGCTGCGGCTCGACGTCGAGGTGTACGGCGAGATCACCCAGCACGATGTCAAGGTGCTGGAACTCTCCGCGCTCAAGGGCGTGTTCGAGGACGTCGTGGACGAGACGGTGTCGTACGTCAACGCCCCGCTGTTCGCGCAGGAGCGCGGCGTCGAGGTGCGGCTGACGACGAGCAGCGAGTCGCCCGAGCACCGCAATGTGGTGACCGTGCGCGGCACCCTCGCGGGCGGCGACGAGGTCTCGATCTCCGGCACGCTCGCCGGTCACAAGAACATCCAGAAGGTCGTCGCGGTCGGTGACCACTCCATCGACCTGGCGCTCGCCGACCACATGGCGTTCCTGCGCTACAGCGACCGTCCCGGTGTCGTCGGCACCGTCGGCCGGATCCTGGGCGAGGCGGGCATCAACATCGGTGGGATGCAGGTCTCGCGGGCCGACGTCGGTGGCGAGGCGCTGGTCGCGCTGACCGTCGACGACACGATTCCGCCGAACGTGCTCACCGAGATCGCGGAGGAGATCGGCGCGACCTCCGTGCGCGCGGTGAACCTCGGCGACTGATCCGCCGGCCCTCGCGGCCCGGCACAGCGCAGGTCAACGGGCCCGGACCCCGCTTCGGCGGTGTCCGGGCCCGTTTGCGTACGCGTGCGGGCTCGCCGGGTCGCCCGGCGCCGGCCGCCCCTCCGGCTGTTCACCCGAATGGCGTACGAGATGTCGAGGGGGCGGGCGCCGCCAGCACGGTCCTGACGCCGCCGGAAGCCGGTGGCCGCCGGTCTCCCGAGTCGCTGAGGGGGTTTTCGCGACGCGCAATAGGAACTGCGCGTGCCCCCGGCGGTGCGTGTGGAAGGAGACGAGACGCCATGAATGCACCCCTGGGTGGCACCCCGCTGAATCTGACCGGTTCGCATGTGGTCGACGTGGAGGGCGCGAGGGTGGGCACGGTCCAGCAGGTCTACCGGGACGACGCCACCAACGACGCCGAGTGGATCACCGTGCGCACCGGGCTGTTCGGCATGAAGGAGACCTTCATCCCGCTCGCCGGGGCGCGGCGCGAGGGTGACCAGCTCCGCGTTCCGCACACCAAGGAGACGATCAAGGCGGCGCCGCGGATCGATGCCGAGGGCCATCTGGACCCCTCCGAGGAGGAGGAGCTGTACCACCACTACGGGATGACCCGGCCGGGTGCCGTCGGACTCGCCATCCGTCCGGTGCCCCGCACGGAGTCCGATGTGCGGCCCGGTACGGAACCCGGTATGCGGCCCGGTATGACCGAGGACGACATGCTGGCGGAGCGCGCGCGATATGTCGGCATTCCGGAGCGCGACCGCGAGATGCTGACCGACCGCCCGGAGGACCGTACCGAGCGGCCGCTGGCCGGGGCGGGAGCCGGGGCGGGGGCGATGGTGTCGCGCGGCCGGGGCGAGGAGGAGGCCAAGCGCACGGAGCAGCCGGACGAGATCGTCCTCTACGGGGAGCAGATGCAGATCGGTACCGAGGAACGCGAGAGCGGGCGGGCGCATCTGCGCAAGCACGTGGTCACCGAGGACGTGCACCGCACGGTCCCGCTGAGCCATGAGGAAGTGCGGGTGGTCCGCACCAAGATCACCGACGAGGAGCGCGCAACGGGCCGGACCGCCCCGCCGCTCGGCGAGGGCGTGGTCGAGGTGGTGCTGCACGAGGAACAGGCCGTGATCAGCAAGCGGACCGTGCCGGTCGAGCGGGTGCGGCTGGAGACCGAGCGGGTGACCGAGGAGAAGGAGGTCACCGCCAAGCTCCGCCGGGAGGAGCTGGAGCTCGACGACGGCCGGGGCGTCCGCAAGGCCGACCCGAAGGGCACCGGGCGGGACCTGGGCCGGTGACTGCGGACAGGTGGTGTACGTATGTGTAAGACGGTCGTCTGGTACGGGTGTATGGGGCGGCGGTAGGGTGCCCGTATGGGACACCGTGAAGATCTGCTGGAGGGCGCCAAACGGTGCCTGCTGGAGAAGGGGTACGCGCGTACCACCGCCCGCGACATCGTGGCCGCGTCCGGCGCCAACCTCGCCTCCATCGGATACCACTACGGCTCCAAGGACGCCCTGATGCGCAAGGCGTTCATCGCGTCCTGCGAGGAGTGGGGCGCGAGCGTGTCCGAGGTGCCCGGCGCCGACGAGGCGGTGACGGCGGGCGCCGAACCGCTGGAGCGGTTCGCCGCCTTCTGGGACAAGGTGCTGCAACGCCTCGCCACCGAGCGGGAGTTCATCGCCGCGCAGGTCGAGGTGCTGGGCCTGCTGCCGCGTGACGAAGCGCTGCGCGAGGCGATCGGCGAAGCGCTGCCGGAAGGGGGCGAGGGACTCGTCGCGCTCTTCGAAGGGGTGCCGGACACCGAGGTCGACGCGGAGTCGGCCCGCGTCGTCGGCTCCTTCTACCAGGCCCTGCTCACCGGTCTGATGGTGCAGTCGCTGATCAACCCCGACGTGATGCCCTCGGGCCGCGATCTGGCGACCGCGCTGCGCCGGGTCACCGCGGGCGAGGTACTGGGACAGCCGAAGGGCGACGGTGCATAGGGCTCGACCACGACCCATCGGACAGGCCCAGCCGGGCGGCCTTGCGATCATGGCGTGATGGACGACGAGGGCGTGCGGGACGAACCAGGGTGGAACATACGGCCCTTCGAGGGGCTGGCCGGGATGGTCCCTGGCGGGGTGCGGCTGGGGGAGCACCGGCAGGCGCTTACCGACCGGTTCGCGGCGGCGTTCGGCGACCAACTGGGTGAGCGGCGGACGTTCCGCAAGGCGCCCTGGTCGACCGGCCTGTGCGACCACTACACCGAGGGCGGGCTGATCCTCCACTTCGACGAGGGCGAACGCCTCGTCTATCTGGAGGCGTTCGACCCCGCACCGGTCTTCCACCAGGGACTGCCGCTGACGGGCCGTCCCTATGACGAGGTGGTCGCCGACCTCCGGACACGGGGCTACCGGCTTGTCGAGGACGACTCGGGCTGCGAGGCCCCGGACGCCGGGTTCAACCTCACCGCCCCCTACGGGGCGGACGACCGCGTCGACTGCGTCGGCCTCTTCCGTCGCTCCCTCGTCGCCGATCCCGTCACCCAGTCGGACGAGGAGCCGGTGGCACGGATCGCCGAGCATCGGCTGGTGTCCGGGGAGGGTACCGAGGCCGTACGGCTCGGCCAGGACCGGTGGCAGTTGCGCGGCATGCTCGGGCCCGCCTTCCAGAGCCGCCCGGACCACGGCGGCGAGAGCCAGGACTGGTATCCCGAGCACGGCCTGGTGCTCTCGTTCGACGCCGACGACCGGCTGATTTCGCTGGTCATCACCTATACGGGGCCGACGGGCACGGCTTGGTTCCGCGACGTCCAGCTGCTCGACCGCCCGTACGCCGACGTCGTCGCCGAACTGGAAACGCAGGGCGTACGCGTCGAACCGGCCGACCTGGCGGGCCGGGTGACGGAACACGGCTTCGTCCTGACCCTCCGGGGCCACGGGAACCCGGCGATGCCGGTGGCGGCGGTCGCGTTTCTCGCCGGGGCGTGAGCGAACGCGCCTACTGCTGAGCGGCCTTGAGAGACCAGCGCCTTGAGCGAACGGTGCCTTACAGCCGCGCCGCCTTGAGCGCCATGTGGAGCAGCAGGCGGTCCTCGCCGTCGTCGAGATGGAGGCCGGTCAGTTTCTCCACCCGGCCCAGGCGGTAGTAGAGCGTCTGACGGTGGATGCCCAGGAGCTGCGCGGTGCGGCTCGCCTGGCCCGCGCAGTCGAGGAACGTCTCGGCGGTGCGGGCGAGTTCGGTGTGCGCGGGCGCCAGCAGCGGGCCGAGGGCCGGGTCGGGTGCCGCCGCAGGCAGGGCGGTCAGCAGGCGGTACGCGCCGATGGTGTCCCACTGGGTGACGGGGCCGAGACGCGGTTCGGCGCGCGCCGCGCGGGCCGCGTCCAGGGCCTCCTGCCAGGTGACGGTGAGGTCGGCCAACTCGCTTGTGCCGGTGCCGATTCCGGCGGTGCCGGGCCGGGGCGGAGGAGGGCCGGCCGTACGCGAGCCGCTCCGCGATGCCTGTCCTTCGGCGGCCGGTGCGGCGCCCGCGCGGGGGGAGCGCAGCAGATGCTCGGCCACCGTGTGGGCCGGGGTGAGGGAACCGGTCGACCGCAGCCGGACGAGCGCGGCGAGGGCGGGCACGGCCGCTGTCGTACGCGGGCGGGCGGGGGCGGATCCTTCCGTACGTGCGGTGCGGCCGGTGCGGTGGTGCGGTCCGGTGTCGGTGGCCGGCGCCTCCGGCGCCTGGGCCGTCGCAGCGTCGGGGAGGCCGCCGCCCTCGGGCAGCGCACCCTCGGGCAGCGCACACGCCGCGAGCAGGCCGGGCAGGCTCGGCAGCGGTGCCGTATCGGCGTCCGCGGCGTCCCACGGCAGCACGGCGACCAGGGTGAGCGGGCCGCCCGGGGTGAAGCGCAGGGTGTCCCGCAGCGCATCGCGCAATGCGGCCGCCGCGGCCGGGCGCCCGGAGGTCTCGGACACCAGCAACTCCCTGAGCCGATCGCCCAGTTCGGAACCCGCACGGGCCTCGCCCGCCAGCAGCGCGCCGATCCGGGCGGCGGTCTCCATCGCCTGCGCGATCCGGGGGTCGGCCGGCGCTCCGTGGCCGCCGAGCGCGAGGTCGGTCAGATGGCCGTCGTCCAGCAGCCAGACATAGCCGTGCACAATGCCGCGGTGGCGTACGGGCAGACAGATCCGGCCCCTGAACACACCGGCCGCCGGATCCGGCGGGATACGCAGCGGCGTCTTGGCACGGGCGATCCCGAACGCCTCGAACCAGGCCCGTACCGCCGCCGACGACCGGCGTTGCAGGATCGACCGGGTACGCACCGGGTCCATGACCTCGTCGTCGTCGCCCTCGTGCGCACCGAACGCGATCAGCCCGAAATCACGGTCCTCCAGCGTCGCCGGCGCGCCGAGCGCCGCTGAGATCTCGTCCACGAGCTGCTGGTAGTCGCCCCGCATCCGCCGCCCGGCCCCTCTCTTGCAGTCGCCACGACCCTCACCGGCACCGCTGGTCCCACGGTCGCCGTCACCTTCGTCCCTTACCCCCATTCTCATACATCTGTCTGAGATCCCGGCCACGAAGGCGTGACAGCTGTCGATGGCCGCGAGATGGCGAGATCCTTAAGTTTCAGGTGGCTCATGTTGCCGTCGCGCTCGCCGGTCCGGCGCGCCTGAACCGGCATCCGTCATCCTGAATCGTGGAGGTGCCCCATGCTGGGTCCCGTGCTTCTCGCCGCAGCGCGCAGCGACAGCATCCGCCGCATCGTCGCGGCCACCCCGGTCACCCGGCCCGTGGTGGACCGCTTCATCGCCGGCGAGCGTCTGGACGAGTCCATGACCGTCGTCCGGGAGCTGGACGCGCGCGGCATGGAGGTCACCCTCGACCACCTGGGCGAGGACATCACCGACCCGGCCGAGGCGCTGCGCAACCGTGACGCCTATCTTCAGCTGACCGAGGCACTCAAAGGGCAGGGCCTCGGCGAACGGGCCGAGATGTCGGTCAAGCTCTCCGCCTTCGGCCAGGCGCTGCCCGGCGGCCACGAGCTGGCGCTGAAGAACGTCACGCCGGTGGTCGAGGCCGCCGCCGAGGCCGGTACGACCGTGACCCTCGACATGGAGGACCACACCACGGTCGACTCCACCCTCGCCATCCTCGCCGAGCTGCGCGAGCGCTTCCCCCAGACGGGTGCGGTGCTCCAGTCCTATCTCTTCCGTACCGAGGACGACTGTCACGCGCTGGCCGAGGAAGGCTCCCGCGTGCGGCTGGTCAAGGGCGCGTACAAGGAGCCCGCGACCGTCGCCTTCCAGGACAAGCGGGAGGTCGACAAGGCCTATGTGCGCTGCCTGAAGATCCTCATGGCCGGGCAGGGCTACCCCATGATCGGGTCGCACGACCCCCGGATGGTCGCCATCGGCCAGGAGCTCGCCCACCGCAACGGCCGTAAGCCGGCCGAGTTCGAATTCCAGATGCTGTACGGCATCCGCGAGGCCGAGCAGCAGCGGCTGGTCGCGGAGGGGCACCGGATGCGGGTCTACATCCCGTACGGCACCGACTGGTACGGCTATTTCATGCGCCGCCTCGCCGAGCGCCCGGCGAACCTGGCGTTCTTCCTGCGGTCGCTCGCCACCCGAGGCTGACCGCCCCGCCGCGGCGGATATGGGTGGATGCTGGAAACCCGGGCCGCACCGCTTGACCCACGTACGAAAACCGAGATCGAAAGCGAAGGAGACACGGCCGCTATGGACGCTGTGACCCAGGTCCCCGTGCCGGTTAACGAGCCGGTCCACACCTACGCCCCCGGCACCCCGGAGCGTTCCCGCCTGGAGGCCAAGCTCAAGGAGCTGGCCGGAAACCCGATCGAGCTGCCGATGACCATCGGCGGCGAGCGCCGGATGGGCGGCGGCGAGCGCTTCGACGTCGTGCAGCCCCACAACCACGCGGCCAAGCTCGGCACGTACGCCAACGCCACCGTCCAGGACGCCCAGGACGCGGTGGACGCCGCGCTGGCCGCCGCCCCCGCCTGGCGTGCGCTGTCCTTCGACGACCGCGCCGCGATCATCCTCAAGGCCGCCGACCTGCTCTCCGGCCCCTGGCGCGAGAAGCTGGCCGCCGCCACCATGCTGGGCCAGTCCAAGACCGCCCAGCAGGCCGAGATCGACACTCCCTGCGAGCTGATCGACTTCTGGCGCTTCAATGTGCACTTCGCGCGCCAGATCCTCGCCGAGCAGCCGATGGCGAACGCGCCCGGCGTGTGGAACCGCAGCGACCACCGCCCCCTCGAAGGCTTCGTCTACGCGATCACGCCGTTCAACTTCACCGCGATCGCCGGCAACCTCCCGACCGCGCCCGCCCTCATGGGCAACGTCGTCGTCTGGAAGCCGTCCCCGACGCAGACCGTCGCCGCCGTGCTGCTGATGCAGCTGCTGGAGGAGGCCGGGCTGCCCAAGGGCGTCATCAACCTCGTCACCGGCGACGGCAAGGACGTCTCCGAGGTGGCCCTGAACCACCCCGACCTGGCGGGCATCCACTTCACCGGTTCGACCAGGACCTTCCAGTACCTGTGGAAGACGGTCGGCACCAACATCGAGAAGTACAAGACCTACCCGCGGCTCGTCGGCGAGACCGGTGGCAAGGACTTCATCGTCGCCCACCCGTCGGCGGACCGTGCCGTGCTGAAGACCGCCATGACCCGTGGCGCCTTCGAGTTCCAGGGCCAGAAGTGTTCCGCGGCCTCCCGCGCGTACGTCCCGGCCTCCCTCTGGAACGCCGGCTTCAAGGAGGAGTTCGCCGCCGAGGTCGACTCCCTCACCATGGGCGACGTCTCCGAGCTGGCGAACTTCATGGGCGCCGTCATCGACGACCGCTCGTTCGCCAAGAACAAGGCGGCGATCGACCGCGCCAAGGCCGACCCGACCGTCGAGGTCGTGGCCGGCGGCACGTACGACGACAGCGAGGGCTACTTCGTCCGCCCGACGGTCCTGGTCTCCACCGACCCGGAGAACGAGATCTTCAAGGACGAGTACTTCGGCCCGATCCTGGGCGTGTACGTCTACGACGACGCGAAGTACGACGAGATGCTGGAGCAGATGGAGTCCGCCTCGGCCTACGGCCTGACCGGCTGCGTCATCGCCCGGGACCGCGCCGAGGCGGCCCGCACCTGCGAGGTGCTCCGCTTCGCGGCCGGCAACTTCTACATCAACGACAAGCCCACCGGCGCCGTCGTCGGCCAGCAGCCCTTCGGCGGCGGCCGCGCGTCCGGCACCAACGACAAGGCCGGCGCCAAGCAGAACCTGATGCGCTGGACGTCCACCCGGTCCATCAAGGAGACCCTGGTCCCGCCGACGGACTACCGGTACCCGCACATGGGCTGACGGCAGCAGCCGCACAGCATGGACCGCCCCCGGCCGACACTCGGCCGGGGGCGGTCCTGTCAGCTCCAGCCGTGGACGATCAGGGCGAGGCCGACGGTGAAGCCGCTGCCCAGGAGGGCGAGATAGAGCGGATACCGGCGGCGCCACGGCCGGGCCGCCGCGCCCAGCGCGGCGAAGGCGAGGCCGACGGTGAGGGTGCGGGTGCCGCGGGCGCGGGTGGCGGCGACGAGCCAGTCGGCGGCCGGGACTTGGGCGCGGCCCGCCTGTGCCGCGTAGACCTTGAAGGGGATGCCGTCCCAGGGCTGGTGGCGCACGGCCGACGCGCCCTCGTCGGCGAGCTGCCGGGAGACCTCCGCACGCATCCGGTCCGTGGTGAGCGGGGCGGGCAAGTGGGCGCCGGAGGCGGCGAGTTGGAGGGCGAGGAGGCCGCCCGCGAGGCTTCCGGCCAGGGCCGCGGAGGAGAGGCGCAGACCGGCGCGGGGCGCGGCCACGCAGGCGACGGCGAGGAACAGTTCCGGCATCAGCGGCCAGCTCAGCGCCTCGGCGAAGGCCCAGGCGAAGGCGACCGGCAGACACCGGCGGGAGGCGGCGAAGGCGGCGGTGCGGCGGCGCAGCCGGGAGTCGGGGAGGACGCCGGCGGACGCGCGGTCCGCAAGGTCCTGGACGGCGTCGCGGGCCGTGGCCGGGTCGACGGTGCCGTACAGGGGCGCGCCGATCCGGACGCGTACGAGGGTGCTGCGGAGCCTGCCGTGCTTGGGGAGCAGCCGGTCGGTGCCCGCGAGGCCCACCGGGACGACCGGGACGCCGGCGTGCCGGGCCAGCAGCAGGGCGCCGCGACGGAAGTCGCCGACCGCGCCGTCACGGCCGCGGGTGCCCTCGGGGAAGAGGACCACGGCACGGCCCGCCCGTAGGGCGCCGGCCATGTCCAGCAGGTCGTCCAGGCCGCCGCCGGTACGTCGTACGGGGAAGCCCGCGGCGAGGTGGCGGCAGATACGGCGGCGCCAGGGTGTGGCGAACCAGTAGTCGGCGGCGGCGCCGATCAGCGGGGCGTGCCGGGCGTCGAGGGCGGCGAGCAGGGCCGCGGTGTCGGCGTGCGAGGAGTGGTTTGCGACGACGACGCAGCCGCCGCGGGGGAGGCGGCCCTCGCGGGCGACGCCGCCGGTGAGGGTGAGGGCGACCGTCCACAGCGCGCGGCGCAGCCAGGCGGTGGTGGTGGAGGGGAGAGCCACCCGGGGGAGCGGGGAGAGCGGTGGGGTGGTGGTGGGGAGTTGGAGTGCGCGCCGGTGCAGGCGCTTTCGGTAGGGGAGGAGGCGGCGGGCGCCACGCAGGGCGAGGGGGCGGTGGGTGCGCGTGCGGTTGCGGGTACGGGTGGGGCGTGCGGAGCGGGCGGCGCGGAGGTCGCGGCGGCGGGTGTGGCGGGCGCCGGAGGCCCGGCGCGGCCGACGGCGGCCGCTCGTGCGGGCCTCGCCCGGACGGCCCTTGCCCCTCCGCAGCAGGGCAGCGGTGTGGTTCTCCGGCACGGTCATCACAGTGTCACCACCATCGCCAGCAGCAGCGCCACCAGCAGCGAGTCGATACGGTCCAGGAGCCCGCCGAAGCCGGGCAGCCAGCTCCCGGCGTCCTTTACCCCGGCCTCCCGCTTGACCATGGATTCCAGCAGGTCACCGAGGACACAGCCGGCCAGCACCGCGCCCCACAGCCAGGGCGTGAACGCACCGACG
The DNA here is from genome assembly GCF_040654775.1 of Streptomyces sp. NPDC050636. Classification (NCBI taxonomy): domain Bacteria; kingdom Bacillati; phylum Actinomycetota; class Actinomycetes; order Kitasatosporales; family Streptomycetaceae; genus Streptomyces; species Streptomyces sp. NPDC050636. The sequence continues at coordinate 13,301 of NZ_JBFAIP010000013.1, read as the reverse complement.
GCGGCCAGCGCACCGGCCGTGGCCACCGCCGCGCCCAGCACCCCGGCCCAGGTCTTGTTCGGGGAGAGCGGCGACAGCGGGCGGGACAGCGCACCGCGCCGCCCCAGCGCCGTACCCCCGCACCATGCGCCGACGTCGCCGAGAGCGACCGCGACGCCCACCGCGACGGCGGTGCCGCCGAGCAGGACCAGGCCGGTGAGCGCGACCGGAATCCACAGCAGCCCGAAGAGGGCACGGGAGGTGCGGGCGGCGCCCGCCGTGTGGTCGCCGGAGAGCAGCGCGGGCAGCGCGGCGGCGAGCAGCAGCACCGCCATCGCCCGCAGGTCCAGCCACTGCGGCCGCAGCCAGGCCAGCAGTGGCAGGACGACGGCCGCCGCGGCGAGCACATGGCGCTCGGCACCGGCCGCGCCATCGGAGCCCATCCGTGCGTACTCGCTCACGGCGATCAGGCCGAGGCCCGCCGCCAGGACCGCCGCGCCGGCCTCGCCGAAGAACAGCGAGCCCAGGAAGACCGGGGCGGCCAGCGCCCAGGTGCGCCAGCGGCGGCGCAGTTCACGGCGCATCCGCACTCGGGCGGGCAGCGCCGCGACGGCCACGCCGCCCAGGCCCAGCATCCCGCCGACCACCGGCGCGACCCGCCCGACGGCCTCGCCACCGGTGAGCAGCAGCCCGGCGGCTCCCGCACCGGCGAACGCGCTCATCGGGTCTCCCGCCCTTCGCCCGCCAACTCCCGCCACAGCCAAGCCAGTCGGAGCACCGCCGTCAGCGCGGACCCCGCCGCGAGCACGATCAGGACGGGCACCGCCCACCCCGTCGCCGCGGCCACCACGGCCAGCAGGCAGCGCTCGGTCTTGCCGACCGGACCGCCGTTGCGGCGCGGCGCCCCGGCCGCCGCGCCGGCCAGCGCGACCCAGGACGGCAGCGTCGCGGCCAGGGCGGCGACCGCCACCAGCCACAGCGGAGCGAGCGTCAGAAAACCGGCGAGCACCAGCAGATCGGCGGCCCGGTCACCGAGCTCGTTCAGTACGGAGCCGCGCCGGGTGCAGCGTCCGGTGTCCCGGGCCAGCGCGCCGTCGAGGTTGGCGAAGGCCAGCCGGGCGGCCAGCAGTGCCGCGACCGGCAGGGCGGCGAGCGGGGCCGGCAGCCAGGCGAGCGCGGCGGCCGCGCCCGCGGCGGAGAGCACACCGGCGGCGGTCAGCGCGTCCGGCGAGACCTCCCGGCGGGCCAGCGCGCCGCGGATCCCGCCGAGCCGGGCCGCGTACCAGGGCTTGAGTGCATACAGGCCGATCATGGGGCTCATGCGGCCACCTTCGCCGCACGCCGTCGGCCGTGGCACTGCGCTCGTACTCAGGAGCGGTACTCAACCGGTGCGTCCTACGCGTGAGTACCGGGACGGGACGGGCCGGCGGGGCTGGAGAGGGCCCTGAGGTGGCGTCCGTCTCAGATAGTAGGAAGCCCAAGTAATTGTGCAGACATCACGGCCGAGCTGTCCTAGCTTTGTAGAAGCCGAACGTCTCGCTCCATCGAGCGAAGGCGGATGCGGCCCGGTGCGCGAGCGCAGGTGACCCCTGCCGTGCCGAGGCCCCCGCCCTTCCGGCCGCTTCTGGATCGACGCATCCCACTTGTTCTCGGGGCTCTGGCATTGGAGACGTGAATCATGGCCGAGACTGCCGTCCGCAGGACCCGTCACTCCGCCCGTACCACCAACGAAGCCGACCGCAGGGCCGCCGCGGCCGCCCTCCAGCGGGCGCTCGACCGCCGCGACAACGGCGGCTCCACCGGGCACTGATCCGAAACGGCTCTGGGCGGACGAAGCCAGGGGCGGGCCCGCGGCGACCGGATCGCCCCAGGACCGCCCCGATGGCGTAATCCTCCGTACTTCCGCCCCCGACAGGGCACCCGCTACCGGGTCACCTCGAAGTGGTCGATGCGTTCACCCGATTCGGCCAGTGCGGTGACCTTCATCCGGGGGCGGTGTCCCGGCTCGACCTCGACCGCGATGAACGAGAAGCCGGTGTAGCGCACCCGCGACCACTCCACCGTGTCCGTCGCCTTCTTCCGGTCCTTGGTCCAGTGGTACGTCGTCACCTCGTCGAGGTCCTTCACATGGCCCTCGTAGCTGTCCGGCACCGGGAAGTCGTACAGCGCCCGGCCCGCGCCGCCCGCCGTGACGTAGACGATGCCCTCCCGGGAGGAGTCGACGCGCTCGCCGATCGGCACCTTCTTGGACACCCGGCCGCCCTTGATGGCGTCGGTCCGCTCGTAGACGTGGTTGTGGCCGTTGACGACCAGATCCACCTGGTGCTTCTCGAACAGCGGCAGCCAGGCGTCGCGCACCCCGCCGTCCGAGGCGTGCGAGTTCGTGGTGGAGAAGGCGCAGTGGTGGAAGAAGACCACGAGGAAGTCGATGCCGTCGGCGGCCCGCAGCTCGCCGAGGCGGCGGTCCAGCCAGCGGGTCTGCTTGCCGTCGGTGTACCCCTGGTTGGCGGGGATCTCGTACGAGATGTCATTGGCGTCCAGCGCGACGACCGCGACATTGCCGTACGTGAAGGAGTAGACGCCGGGGGCGTTCTCGGCGTCCGGGCCGTTGCCGGGCAGCGTCCAGCGGGCGTTCTGGCCGCCGTAGCCGTTGGGGGAGTACCAGGCCTCCATGTCGTGGTTGCCGGTGGTCACCATCCACGGCACGGACTTGGCGACCGACTCGGTCTGGGCGAGGAACTGGTCCCACACCCGCGCGTCATAGGTGTCGTCCTCGGAGCCGGCCCCGTCCGTGTCCGCGTAGCAGATATCGCCCGCGTGCAGGTGGAACGCCGGGTTCTGACCCAGGATCAGCTGGTCGTTGGCGAGCGCGTCATAGCTGACGCCCTGGTCGCCGAAGGCGGTGAAGACGAACCTTTCGGCGCGCGCCGGGGCGGTACGGAACGTGCCGACGGTCGAGAAGTGGCGCGGGTCGGCCGGGTCGAAGCCGTCGTGGCCGACGCCGTAGTAGTACGTGGTGCCGGGCCGCAGTCCGTCCAGCGCGGCGTGCAGGTAGTACTGCTGCACGGCCGGCAGCTTCGAGGAGAGCGACGGCGTGTGCAGGTCGCGCACCTCGGCATCGATCTTGCGCCCCAGGTCCCACGGCTTGAGGCCCACCCGCAGATACGGCCGCCGGACCGCGAACGGCACCTGCCAGGCCACCCGCATCTGGCTCTTGGGATCGGCGCCGAAGGAGAGATGACGGCCGAACGGCGCGACCAGCGAACCGTCCACCGCGGTCGCGGCCGGTGATGCCAGCAGGGCGGGCGATCCGGCGTATGCCGAACCGGACAGCAGACCGGAGCCCGCGACCACGCCCGCGGTGGCGGCAGAGGTGCGCAGCAGGCCCCGCCGGGTCAGCTTCGCCCGGAGGTACTCATGCTGTTCGGGCATGCTCATCCGGGTCGCGAGCTGCTCCGGTATGCCGACGCGAGGGGTGTGCGAGGGCAGGGGGCTCTCCCCCCGGGAGTTTCCAGTCATGCTGCCGAAGATCGCAGTGCGAGTCGTCGGGAGTCGGTCGTGGGCCCGTCCTGGGTCCGTACTGAGGGTGAACGGGAGTTGACCGGCCATCGCGTGTCCGTATGCCGGACGTTACGTGTCAATGATTGGGACGAAGAGTAGGGTCCAGGCATGTCTCGCAGCATTCGCCTCGCAGTGATCCCCGGTGACGGTATCGGCCAGGAAGTCGTGGCCCAGGGCCTCAAGGTCCTGACCGCGGTCCTCCCGCAGGACGTCAAGCTGGAAACCAAGGAGTACGACCTTGGTGCCAAGCGATGGCACGCGACCGGCGATACGCTCCCGGACGAGGAACTGGCGTCGCTGAAGAACCACGACGCGATCCTGCTCGGTGCGATCGGCGACCCCTCCGTACCGTCCGGTGTGCTGGAGCGCGGTCTGCTGCTCAAGCTCCGCTTCGCCTTCGACCACTACGTCAATCTGCGTCCGTCGAAGCTCTTCCCGAACACCAGCACCCCGCTCGCGGGGCGCCCCGAGATCGACTTCGTCGTGGTCCGCGAGGGCACCGAAGGCCCCTACACCGGCAACGGCGGCAGCCTGCGCACCGGCACCCCGGCCGAGGTCGCCACCGAGGTCAGCCTCAACACCGCCTACGGCGTGGAGCGCGTGGTCCGGGACGCGTACGAGCGGGCCAACTCCCGCCCCCGCAAGAAGCTGACGCTGGTCCACAAGAACAACGTCCTGGTCTACGCCGGCCACATGTGGAAGAACATCTTCGACCGGGTCGGCCAGGAGTACCCCGAGGTCACCACCGACTATCTGCATGTCGACGCCGCGACGATCTTCTTCGTCACGCAGCCCGAGCGGTTCGACGTGATCGTCACCGACAACCTCTTCGGCGACATCCTCACCGACCTCGCCGCGGCCGTCACCGGCGGTATCGGCCTGGCCGCCTCCGGGAACATCAACCCGACCGGCGACTTCCCCTCGATGTTCGAGCCGGTGCACGGCTCCGCACCGGACATCGCGGGCACCGGCAAGGCCGACCCGACGGCGACGGTCCTCTCCGTCGCCCTGCTGCTGCGCCACCTCGGATACGAGGCCGAGGCCGTCCGTATCGAGGAGGCCGTCGCGGCCGACCTGGAGGCCCGGGACGGGGCGCACCGCAGCACGGACCAGATCGGCGACGCGCTCGCCGCACGCGTAGCGGGCTGAGGCCCGCGCCACAGCCGTACGGACAGCGCCGGGCCATCGTGGTCCCGGCGCTGTCGGCATGTGCGCCGGTCACCCCGTCTGTCCTACCGCCGGGTTGGATGCGACCATCGGACCGGCACCGCGCACACGGTTCCGACCGCGGATTCCCACGAGCGATAATCGGACGTGGGTCGCCGTCCGCGAGGAAACTCGGACGTCCACGTAACGACCGGTACGTCCAGCACAAAGCCGTGCGCGCGGCCGCCACAACCGCACCGGTGCCGCAAATCCCCGGGGGACAGGCCCCCGGGCCCCGGCCGGAGGGCTGGGCCGGTGACCCGCGGTATCGGAACACGCAGTGAAGGACACGCATTCATGACGACGCCCACGATCGAGCTCAAGCCCTCCTCGCACCCGCTGTCCGACGCGGAGCGGGAGCGGATCCTGGCCGGCCCCGGCTTCGGCCGCTATTTCACCGACCACATGGTGACGATCAAGTGGACCGAGGGCCGGGGCTGGCACGACGCGGAGCTCGTGCCGTACGCGCCGCTCTCCCTCGACCCGGCGAACATGACGCTGCACTACGCGCAGACGATCTTCGAGGGTCTCAAGGCCTACCGTCAGCCCGACGGCACCGTCGCCACCTTCCGGCCGGACGCCAACGCCCGCCGCTTCCAGGCCTCCGCCCGCCGCCTCGGTATGCCCGAGCTGCCCGTCGACGCCTTCATCGCGGCCTGCGACGCGCTGGTCACCCAGGACAAGGCATGGGTGCCGGCCAGCGGCGAGGAATCGCTCTACCTGCGTCCCTTCATGTTCGCCACCGAGGTCGGCCTGGGCGTCAAGCCGGCCAACGAGTACCTCTTCATCGTGATCGCCTCGCCGGCCGGTGCGTACTTCCCCGGCGGTGTGAAGCCGGTCTCGGTGTGGCTGTCGGAGGAGTACGTGCGCGCGTGCCCGGGTGGCACCGGTGCGGCCAAGGCGGGCGGCAACTACGCCGCATCGCTGGTCGCCCAGGCCCAGGCCGCCGAGCACGGCTGCGACCAGGTGGTTTGGCTGGACGCGATGGAGCGCCGCTGGATCGAGGAGATGGGCGGCATGAACCTGTACTTCGTGTACGGCCGCGACGGTGAGCAGCGGCGCATCGTCACCCCCGAGCTGACCGGTTCGCTGCTGCCCGGCATCACCCGTGACTCGCTGCTCACCATCGCCGCCGACCTGGGTTACGAGGTCGGCGAGGGCCGGATCAGCGTCGAGGATTGGAAGGCCGCCACCGAGGACGGCTCGCTGACCGAGGTGTTCGCCTGCGGCACCGCCGCCGTGATCACGCCGGTCGGCTCGGTGAAGTCCACCCGCGCGGGCTGGACGGTCGCCGACGGTGAGCCCGGCGAGGTCACCATGAAGCTCCGCAAGGCGCTGCTGGACATCCAGACCGGCGCGAGCACCGACACCCATGGCTGGATGCACCCGCTGGGCTGAGGCCGGATACGCAGAGGGCCGCCCGGTGCGCATGTCGCGCGCCGGGCGGCCCTCTGCGTGTTTCGCCTCCGGCTAACCGGCGGAGGCCACGGCCGCCTCCGGCTCTCCGTCCGGCTCGGCGTCGGACGCTTTCGCCGGTGTGGCGGGCGTGTCCTTGCCGGGGGACAGCACGAGGAACAGACCCGCGGCCACCGCCGCCGCCAGCAGGAAACTGAAGTCGATCCCGCCCGTGTAGTCGACCAGCGGCCCGTGGTAGAGCGGGGTCTCGACGGCGGTCACGCCGACCGTGGAGCCCGCGGCCCAGGCGATGGTGGCGCGCGGGTTCCAGCCTGCCGTGAACCAGTAGCGGCCACCCTTCGCGCGGCGGTTGTAGACCTGCAGCGAGTCCGCGTCGTACTCGCCCCGGCAGCGCAGGAAGCCGATGACGGTGATGACCGCCCACGGGGTGCCGACCGCGGTCAGCAGCAGCACGAACGACGTCATGGCGTCCTGTGCCTCCCAGGCGAAGTGGCCCAGGAAGACGAAGAGTGTGGAGACGCCGGCGACGACGTAGGTGGCCTGGGTGCGCGTGGCGCGCGGCAGGATGGCGTCCAGGTCGAGGCCCATGGAGTAGAGCATCAGCCCGGCGTTGCCCACGGATCCCGCAGAGGCGGCGAGGAACAGCGGGACGAGGAACCAGAAGGGGGCTCCGGCGACCAGCGGTCCCGCGTAGTCCAGGGCCGAGTCCACCGCGAGCGCCGTGAACGTACCGAAGAGCTGCGGGATGAGCAGACCGGCGACCAGGCCCAGGCAGGTGGCCAGGAAGACCTTGCGGGAGGTGTGCCGGCGCGGGGAGATGTAGCGGGTGTAGTCGCCGAGCAGGGTGATGAAGGCGATCGGGCCGCTGAGCCCGGCCGAGACCACGGCCAGCAGCCAGGTCGGCCAGAAGCCGCCCAGCAGGTACTCGGAGCCCGCGGGGGCCGCGGTGGTGAAGTCCGGGGCATAGGCGATCAGGCCGAGGGCCAGGAGCGCGCTCATACCGATGGCCAGCACCCGGCTCATCCGGAGGAGCAGGCGGTAGCCGTGGACCGCGCCGAGCGCCGTACAGCCCGCGAGCAGGGCGTAGACCGCCGCGTAGGTGAAGCCGGTGTCGGGCAGGCCGAAGAGGCGGGAGAGGGTGCCGACCACCGCGTCGCCGCCGACCCACAGGGTCAGCGCGGTGTAGCCGAGCGAGAGCAGCAGACCGATCACCGAGCCGATCAGCCGGCCGCGGACACCGAAGTGGGCGCCACTGCTGGTGGACAGGTTGGTGCCGGTGCGCAGCGAGACGAGCGCGAGCGGCGCGGTGAGCACGGTGCCCACGACGGTGCCCAGGACGAGCGAGGACACGGACGGCCAGAAGCCCAGTCCGAAGGAGACCGGCAGCCACCCGAAGATGATCACGCCCAGGGCCAGGTTCGACCCGAGCAGGATGGAGATGAGGTCGCGCGGGCCGCTGGTGCGTTCCTCGTCCGGGATGGTGTCGACTCCGCGTTGTTCTATCGGCATGAGGGCTCCCCTGAGAGGCCGGACAACAGTGTGTGAGCGGTGCTCGGTGCGTATGCGAGCGGTGCTCCGTGCGCGTTCTCTCGCGCGTTTCGGTGGTTCCGATGATTTCGATGGGTGCTTCGCTGCGTGTCGCCCTTTGAGCGGAGTTCTAAAGTCCGCTTAGTTAGAGCAGCGCTCAATGTGACTCATGCTCGTGCCCCAGGTCAATGCTTTCGGCTTGACGAATTGCGGGTTAGAGTGTTGCTCTAATTGGATGATCGAGTGATCGAGCTGGAGGTGTGACGGGATGCGGCTGACCCCGACGGAGCGCGACCGGCTGCTGCTGTTCGGCGCGGCCGAGCTGGCGCGGGCGCGCCGGGCCCGTGGACTGCGGCTGAATGTGCCCGAGGCGACCGCGTTGATCGCGGACACAGTCTGCGAGGCGGCGCGGGACGGGCGCCGCCTCGCTCAAGCCATCGAGGCGGCACGCGGTGTGCTCGGCCCGGACGATGTGCTGCCGGGCGTGGCCGATGTGGTCACCGAGGTGCATGTGGAGGCCGTCTTCGACGACGGCTCCCGGCTCGCGGTGGTCAGCGACCCGATCGGGGCGCCCGCTGACACCTCCGGCGGCGGCAGCGAGGCCGGCGGCGGGAGGGGGCCGGCCGCGCCCGGCGCCGTACTTCCCGGCCCGGCCGACCCGGAGCCCGAGCCCGCGGTCCGGCTGACCGTGCGCAACACCGCGACCGTGCCGATCAGCGTCACCTCGCACTTCCACTTCTTCGAGGTCAACCCCCGGCTGGACTTCGACCGGAGCGCCGCCTACGGGATGCGACTGTGCGTCCCGGCGGGCTCGTCGCTGCGGTTCGACCCCGGGGGCGCCGCGGAGGTCGGTCTGGTGCCGATCGGCGGCGACCGGATCGCGATCGGCTTCGCCGGTCTCGTCGACGGCCCGCTGGATGCGCCGGGCGCGAAGGCACAAGCGCTGCGGCGGGCGGCCGCCTGCGGCTACATGGGAGCGGAGGAGCAGACATGACGGGCAGCATCGACCCGCAGGAGTACGCGTCGGTCCACGGCCCGCGGGCCGGTGACCGGGTCGTCCTCGGCGACTCGGGCCTGGTCGTCCGCGTCGAGTCCGACGCCCAGAAGCGCGGCGACGAATTCCTGGCCGGCTTCGGCAAGACCGCCCGCGACGGGCTGCACCTCAAGGCCGCCTCGGTACGCGAGACCTGCGATGTCGTGATCAGCAACGTCCTGGTCATCGACGCGGTCCAGGGCATCCGCAAGGTGTCCATCGGCATCCGCGAGGGCCGGATCCACGCCATAGGGCGGGCCGGCAACCCCGACACCGTCGACGGCGTCGATGTCGTCGTCGGCACGGGTACCTCGATCGTCTCCGGCGAGGGCATGATCGCCACCGCCGGCGCCGTCGACACCCACGTCCATCTGCTCTCGCCGCGCGTCATGGAAGCCTCGCTGGCCTCCGGCGTGACCACCATCATCGGCCAGGAATTCGGGCCGGTCTGGGGCGTCGGCGTCAACTCCCCCTGGGCGCTGCGCCACGCCTTCAGCGCCTTCGACGCCTGGCCGGTCAACATCGGCTTCCTGGGCCGCGGCTCCTCCTCCGGCCAGGCCCCGCTGGTCGAGGCGCTCGCCGAGGGCGGTGCCTGCGGCTTCAAGGTCCACGAGGACATGGGCGCGCACGCCCGCGCCCTGGACACCGCGCTGCGCGTCGCCGAGGACCATGACGTCCAGGTCGCGCTGCACAGCGACGGCCTGAACGAATGCCTCACCGTCGAGGACACCCTGCGGGTGCTGGACGGCCGGACCATCCACGCCTTCCACATCGAGGGCTGCGGCGGTGGACACGTTCCCAACGTCCTCAAGATGGCCGGCGTCCCCAACGTCATCGGCTCCTCCACCAACCCCACCCTCCCCTTCGGGCGGGACGCGGTCGCCGAGCACTACGGCATGATCGTCTCGGTCCACGACCTCAAGACGGATCTGCCGGGCGACGCCGCCATGGCCCGCGACCGCATCCGGGCGGGCACCATGGGCGCCGAGGACGTGCTGCACGACCTCGGGGCGATCGGTATCACCTCCTCCGACGCCCAGGGGATGGGCCGCGCGGGCGAGACCGTACGCCGCACCTTCGCGATGGCCGGAAAGATGAAGGCCGAGCTCGGGCCCCTTCTTCCCCATAACGGGGAGGGCGGCGACGGCCCGCACGACGACAACGCGCGGGTGCTGCGCTATGTCGCCAAGCTCACCATCAACCCCGCCATCGCCCACGGCCTGGCGCACGAGGTCGGTTCGATCGAGGTCGGCAAGATGGCCGACATCGTGCTGTGGCTGCCGCAGTTTTTCGGCGCCAAGCCCCAGTTGGTGCTGAAGTCCGGCTTCCCCGCATACGGCGTCACCGGCGACCCGAACGCCGCCACCGACACCTGCGAACCCCTGGTGCTCGGCCCGCAGTTCGGGGCGCACGGCGCGACCCCCGCCGAGATCTCCGTCGCCTTCGTGGCGCGCGCCGCGGCCGAACAGGGCGGTGACGGCATGCCCACCCGACGGCGCCGAGTCGCCGTCCGCGGCACCCGCGGCATCGGCCCCGGCGACCTCATCCACAACTCCCGCGTCGGACAGGTACAGGTCGACGGGCACAGCGGCCTGGTCACCCTGGACGGCGACCCGATGCGGTCCGAACCGGCGGACACGGTCTCGCTGTCCCGCCTGTACTTCTTGTGAATGACACAGCCTGTGTACGGCCCGGCCTGTGACGACGGCCTGTAACACCGGTACAGGTGGTGCGCGCTCGTGCACCGCCTGCCCGGGGGCGGCTGCCCTGGTACTCCCCGTCGCTCCCCGTTCTCGTCACACCCGTGACCGCCCATCTCCACCCGTCACCACCCGTCACCACCCACACCTCGTCACCGCGAACCCGTGAGGACCCCACATGAACACCCCCGCCGCCGACGGCTTCCGTATGCCCCCGGAGTGGGCCCGGCACGAGCGCACCTGGATGGCCTGGCCCGGCCCCAACTTCACCTTCGGTGAAGAGGGCGGCGAGGCGCTGGCCGAGGCCCGCGGCGCCTGGGCCGCGGTGGCCCGCGCGGTACGCGGCTTCGAGCCGGTCACCGTGGTCACGGGCCCCGGTCAGGCGGAGGGCGCCCGCGCCCTGCTCGGTCCGGACATCGACCTCGTCGAGCGGCCGCTGAACGACGCCTGGATGCGCGACATCGGGCCCACCTTCCTCACCGACGGAAACGGCCGACTCGCCGCCACCGACTGGGTGTTCAACGGCTGGGGCGCCCAGGAGTGGGCCCGCTGGGAGCACGACGAGAAGATAGCCGAACAGGTCTCCGCCCTCGCCGGAGCCCGCCGCTACGCCACCCCCCTCGTCAACGAGGGCGGCGGCCTCCACATCGACGGCGAGGGCACCGTCCTGCTCACCCAGACCGTCCAGCTCGACCCGGGCCGCAACCCCGGGCGCACCGCCGAGGAGGTCGAGGCCGAGATCCACGCACACCTCGGCACCACCAAGGCGATCTGGCTGCCGCGCGGGCTCGCCGCCGACTACGGGACGTTCGGTACCCGCGGCCATGTCGACATCGTCGCCGCGTTCGCCCGCCCCGGCGTCGTCCTCGTCCACACCCAGCCCAACCCCGACCACCCCGACCACGTGATCTGCAACGAGATCGTCAAGCTGCTGCGCTCCTCCACCGACGCCCGCGGCCGTCAGCTGGAGGTCGTGGAGGTTCCCGCGCCCACCGTCATCGAGGAGGACGGCGAGCTGGTCGACTACTCCTACATCAACCACTTCCTCTGCAATGACGGCGTGGTCCTCTGCGGTTTCGACGACCCGCGGGACGAGGAGGCGGCCGCGATCTTCCGCCGGCTGTTCCCCGAGCGGACGGTGACCCTGGTGGACGCCCGTACGATCTTCGCAGCGGGTGGCGGTATCCACTGCATCACCCAGCAGCAGCCGAAGGTCTGATCCGTCAGGCTTGAGGAGTCCAGCCCGACCCCGGAGGTCCCCGTGTCCGGTCCCGTGCGCCGTCCCCGGCGGCGGCTCAACCAGCCCCGTGAGCAGGTCCTAGCCGCGGCGATGGCCACCATCGCCGCGGAGGGCCTGGACCGGCTGACCATGGCCGGCCTGGGCCGCGAGGTCGGCATGAGCAGCGGCCACATCCTGTACTACTTCGGTACGAAGGACGAGCTGCTGCTCCAGACCCTCCAGTGGAGCGAGGAGCAGCTCGGCGCAGAGCGCCGGGCCGCCCTCTCCCGCCGCGTCCCCGCCCGTGAGCGCCTGGACGCCCTGGTCGACCTCTATCTCCCCGAAGGCCACCGCGACCCGCGCTGGACCCTGTGGCTGGAGGTCTGGAACCGCTCCCAGAACGCCGACGACGAAACCCGCGAACGCCAGCTCGAACTGGAGCTCGCCTGGCACCGCGATCTGGTGGCCCTCCTCGTCGAGGGCGCCTCACGCGGCGAATTCCGCCCCGTGGACGCCGAACGCCTCGCCACCCGTATCCGCGCCCTCCTCGACGGCTTCGGCACCCACCTCGTGGTGGGACTGCCGGGCACGGATCGCGAGCAAGTCAGGCGCCATATACGGGAGTTCCTGGACGAGTCACTGTCCGTACCGCAGGACTGAACGCGGCTTCCGAACGCGTCGAGCCCCCGTCCGTGGCGGGGGCTCGACGCGTTTGGCTATCACGGCTATCACGGCAATTGCGGCCATTACGGCCCTCTACCGTGGCTATGGTCCTCACGCCTCCCGGCGGAAATGGCTGCGGTATATCTCGACCGCTTGCTCCGGCGGGTAGTTGGGCAGCGCGCTGACCTCGCCGTCCGCCTTGGAGATCACGATGTGGGAGCCTCCCGGATCGCGCGGATAGGAGGTGGGGTCCGCCCTGGGCGGGAACACGGGATACACCAGATAGCCGATGTCGAATTCATGGACGTGAAGGGTCGGTTGATCCCCGTCCGGCCAGACGCTCGGGAAATGGTTCCGGCCGATCTCCAGCGCCTCTTCGGCGCTGCCGGGAATCGGTCGTTGTCCTTCTGGCGGTTGTGGTTCGGACATGTCACTTCTTTCTGGTTTCTCGCATGACATCCGGCAGGGAACAGAGGCTGGGGCGATGAGACGCGTCCGGCAGCCTCGACGGTACGACACTGTGTACGGTCGGCCGTTCGAGCCGGCCACAGCGGGCACCCGCCTCGGCGGGAGTGCCGGGCCCCAGCGTGCATCGACGTCGAGGGTAGCTGTGGATGTCTGTCGGCACCCCCGGGTAAGCTCGGGCCTGAAGATCGCTGTGGGTAACCATTCGTGGTACGGGGGGCGTTGTGGCAGGCGCGGGCGGGTTCCAGACCGATGTGGAGTCTCTGAAGTCTGAGGGCACCAACTTTGTGAAGTTGGGTGGGGATTTCTATTCGTCGGTGGTGCGGCTGATGAATGGGTTGAATGCGTTGGGTGCGGGGCCTCCTGCCGATCCCAGCAAGGAGAAGGAGCCGGAGGAGAAGTCGTTCGGCGAGCAGTTCTGGGGTGGTCTGACCTCCTTCGCCAGTATGGATGGTGCGCCGCCGTGGGGTGATGACGAGATCGGTGAGAAGTTCGGTGTCGTCTATGAGGGTGTGCGTGACGGCATGAACGA
>NZ_JBFAIP010000012.1:0-130943 GCF_040654775.1 Streptomyces sp. NPDC050636 | reverse complement strand
GCCGGGACATCCCGGCCGGTGAGGGCACGGCGCTGCGCGCACCTCTTCGCGGCTCTCAGTGGGCCAGGGCTGTCGCGAGCGGAGTGCGGTACGTCCGGGTGCGAGGCGTATGACGGCGATCCGCCCCCCGCAGGGGGACCGCCGGCATGGCGAAGGAGGACAGGTGGTGCCGTTTCATGGGTGGGAGGGAAGCCAGTGACGCTGCACCGCCAGGGCGCCTGCCTGGAAGCGGCTGCGCGAACCGAGGCGCTCCATCAGGCTGTTGGCGATCCGGCGCGCGGTCCGGGCCGAGACCCCGAGCCGCTTCGCGACGGCCTCGTCGGTCAGGCCCGCGTAGAGGAACTCCAGAACCTCCCGCTCCTGCGCTGTGAGTCCATGGGAATCGGAAGTGGAAGCGGAACCCAGCACGGTGGCCGAAGCCCAGATGCTCTCGAACAGGGCGGTCAACGCGGTGAGGGTGCCCTGCCCGTACAGAACGACAGCGCCTTCCTTGGTGTTCTCCGCTTTGGTGGGAATCACGGCGCACTCACCATCCGTAATGATCATTCTCACCGGCAACGACGGCGCTGTGCGCACCTCTCCGCCCTGGCTCGCCAGCCACTCGGCATAGGCCGTGGTGTGCGGGCTGTTGCGCACACTGTCCAAATAAATAGTACGCAGCCGGACACCCCGATTCAGAAGTTCTTGATCCAGCGGCCTGGCGGCCCGCAAACTCTTTTCGGAATGCCCGCCGTTCGGAGCGAAACACATCACCTCGCGGCGGACCTTCCGGGTCAGCGTGGAGAGCTTTTCCCGGATCGCTTCGATGCCGACCAGGTAAGTACTGCTCGGCTCCGCCGGCGAGTGCATCTCCGCGTACTGCGCTATGAGCTTCGCGGCGGCTGCTCGCGACGCCTCCACGCGCGAAAGCTGAACTGCCAATTCCGCTTGCTGCTTGGCAAGGAGAATCTCCAGGCCGAACTCGGGCGACACCGCCCGGAACTGTGTTCCGCTTTCTTCCCGGGTGCGGACCAGTGCAAGCCCACTCAGGGAGTCAAGGGTCTCGCAGACCTCTTGTTCCGACAGGTTGGTGACCCCGGCGATTTCAGCTATCCCGGCGCCAGGGTGGGCAAGCATGCATCGGTAGACTTCCTCCGATCGGGCGTCCAGACCCAGCAATTCCAGCATTGTCCGCCTCCCAAAATCGATCTCTCGCCGATAATGGCATATGGCTCGAACTGGAGGCCTAGTGTTTACCTGTTGGCCGGAACCGGCCAGCGGGGAACTCTTTGTCGGTGTCCCTCTGACCTCCATCGTCGTGCCATGCACCTGATTCATGTCTGTCTGCGCGGGCTGCCCGAGCAAGGCCCCCCGGACGGCATCGCTGCCTGGCTGAAGGCCGCGACCGTCCCCGGCGACGCCCTCCAGCATGTGAGCGTGCACGCAACCGGCCCCGGTCAGCTCACCATCGGGCTGTTTCACGCCCTGCGGCGGCTGCACGACGCCGAGAGCACGGCGCTGCGCCTCTCCCGGCGGGCCGTGGACGACGGCCCGCTCGGGGAGTACACCCTGCTCTCCTGCGGCGCCGTGATGGTGCCGAGGTTCCACAACCGGCTGCTCGCCGAGACCCCCGACGACGCCGGAACCGCCGGTAAGGACGGAACGGGCCGGGACCGGTTTCGGCCAGATGGAAACGCTTCAGGTCGGCCGGATCGGCCGCAAGACTGACGTCACACCAAGGGCCCTGGTGGACCACCGATAAACCGATGCAGCTCCCGCCGGCCGCCGTGCCGGGGCAGCGCATCAGACTTCGTGTTCTTCAGGGGGATAGTCATGTTCCGTCGCACCTGCCGCGACGCCCGGACCGCCATCGCCGCCGCCGCGCTGCCGATCCTGATCGTGCAGAACGCTGCCGTGCCGGGGCCGTCCGGACCCGCCGCCATCATCAGCGCCGCCGCTTCGACCGACGACCCGGAGCACTCCATGATCTGGGACTGACCCCGTCGTATTCGATCCGAACGGCCGCCGGGCACTGACCTCGCCCGGCGGCCGTGTTGTCCGCTGAGGGGGAAGTGAACAGTGCTTGTTTCGCAGATGAAGCCGATCACCGACAGAGATATCGCAAGCATCATCAGAGGCGCCCGCGCCCGCTGCGGCGTGAGCCAGCGCGTGGTCGCCGAAAAATCCGGCATCAGCCTCCGTGCCCTGCGCGAGATCGAGCAGGGCCGGGTCCGGTCGCCACGGGCCAGCTCACTCAAAAGACTCGCCGAAGCGCTCAGCGAGCCACGGCTGTTCACGCACCTGCCCGGTGTGGCACCCCAGGGTGCGGCCGTCTATACGGACGACGACCCGCTGGTCCTGCGCATCCTGGGCCGCCTCTCGGTGTCCCGGGGCCCGGTCGAACTGACCGCCGGGACACCGAAGCAGCAGAGCCTGCTCGGACTGCTGGCCCTGCGCGTCAACCAGGTCGTGGACCGGGACGAGATCATCGATGTGCTGTGGGGCGACGACATCCCCGACTCCTTCGGCCAGTTGATCCACACCTATGTGTACCGGATACGCCAGCTGCTGGAGGCGCACGCGGACCCCGACGGCGGACAGCCGCTGCTCGTGCGCCGTGCCACCGGATATGAGCTCCAGATGCCCGAGGAAGGCCGGCTGGACCTGCTCGAGTTCCGCCGGCTGCTCCGGGAGACCGCAGGCGCACGTGCCGAGGGCGACCCCGAAGCGGAAGTGGCGCTGCTCGGCGAGGTGTTGTCGCTGTGGCGCGGTCCGGTACTGGAGGGAATGGGGCGGAGCCTGCTGAACCATCCGGTCGCCGTCGAGTCCGTCCAGCAACGGGTGGCGTCCGCGCTGCGGCTGGCCGACCTGGTACTGCCGCGGGGACGGTACGAGGACGTCATCGACCACCTCCGGCCGATCGCCCGCGGCAACCCGCTGCACGAGGGAGTGCACGCACGGCTCGGCACCGCGCTGGCCGGCTCCGGTCAGCGGGCCGCCGCCCTGGAGATGTTCGCCGCGGTCGATCGCAGGCTGCGCAACGAGAGCGGCATCGGTGCCGGCGAGGAACTCCGCACGGCACAGCTGGCCATTCTCCGCGCCGACGAGGAACGCGCCGCCGCGCGCCCCGCCGCCCGGCCGGCCGGCGGAGAACCGGTCCGCCCGTTCCAGCTGCCGCCCGGCATCCGCGACTATGTGGACCGCCCCGAACAGCACCGCATCGTGCACCACTTGACCGGCCGGGGCCCGCAGGTCTCCTTCGGCGCGGCGCCGGTCGCCGCTCTGTACGGTCCGGCCGGTGTGGGGAAGTCCATCCTCGCCGCCCGTGTCGCGGCCTCCTCCCGGCCGAACTTCCGTGACGGGATCCTCCACGGCGAGCTGCGCACCGGCGCACCCGACGAGGTACGCGCCCTGCTGGGCCGCTTCGTCATGGCGCTCGGGGTGCCGGCCGATGCGGTTCCCGACGGGCTGCCGGGGCGGATCGCCCTCTACCGCGCGCTGCTCGCCAAGCGCCATGTGCTGGTGGTGATCGACGGCGCGACGGGCGAGCAGGCCGTGCGGTCGCTGGTGCCGGGCGGAGTGACCAGCGCCCTGCTCATCAGCAGCAGGGCGCCGCTGTCCGGTCTCGAAGGCGCACGGCACTTCCGGGTCTCCCCGTTCGACGCCGACCAGGCCGTCACGCTGCTGGCCCATGTCGTGGGCGAGTCCCGGGTGCTGGCCGAGCGGGACGCCGCCGAGCGGATCGCCCGGCTCTGCGGGCGGCTGCCGCTGGCCCTGCGGATCGCCGGAATGCGGCTGGCCGGCCGGCCGCACTGGACGCCGTCCCGGCTGGCGGACCGTCTGGAGGACGAGGCGTACCGGCTGGGGGAACTGGTGATGGGCGACCTCGACGTCCGCGAGCGGCTGGGCCGCGGCCTGCCGGCGCCCGGGACGGGACTGCGGGAGGCGGTGCGCACCCTCGCCGCCGCTGCCGGTTCCTTCACCATCGCCTCGGCCGCCGAGGTGCTGCGATGCCCCGTCCGGGAAGCCGAGGACATCCTGGAGGTGCTGGTCGACCAGCAGTTGCTCGAAGGCCCGGCCCGGTCCGGCGGCGATTACGCCTTCCTTCCCCTCACCCGGCTGCACGTCCAGGAGCCGGCGTGATCCGGTGACGACGGATTCCTCGGCCGGACCCCTCCTCAGCCGCACAGCTCCTTCACCTTGGCGATCAAGGATGCCTCCGTCTCGCCTTCGCCCGGCACCGGGACGACCTGGAGATGTGTGACCCCGGCCGCCCGGTGGGCGGCGATCCGGTCCTTCACATAGCTCTCGGGACCGCAGATCGTGGTGGCTTCCAGGAGTTGGTCCGGTACGGCCGCCGCGGCGCCTGCCCGGTCGCCCGCGAGGAAGAGCCGCTGGACGGCTTCTGCCTCGCGGGCATAGCCGTATCGGCAGACCAGGTCGTAGTAGTAGTTCTGGCCCGGTGCTCCCATGCCGCCGATGAACAGGGCCAGTTGGCCCCGGGCGCCTTCCCGTGCACGGGCGGCGTCCGGGCCGATGGCGAGCAGACCGCCCGCCGAGATGCGGAGCGGACCGAGCCGGGGGTCCCGGGCGGCGGCGCCCGCCGTCAGGCTCGGGCCCCAGACCTGGTCGCACCACTCGGGCACGAAGAACATCGGCAGCCAGCCGTCGGCGATCTCCGCGGCCATCTGCACGTTCTTCGGGCCGAGGGCCGCCACCCACACCGGCACCTCGGGGCGCACGGGCGCGGAAAGCAGCCGCATCGGGACGCCGAGTCCGCGGCCGCCGCCCTCACCCGCGGGCAGTGGAAGCCGGACGGTGCCCCCGCTGTAGGTGACGGGCTTGTCCCGGCGCCAGAACGCGCGCATGACGTCGATCGTCTCGCGGGTGCGGGCGACGGGAGCGCGGTACGGAACGCCGTGCATGCCCTCCACGACCTGCGGTCCCGACGCGCCAAGTCCGAGGTGGGCGCGGCCTCCTGACAAGGCGTCGACTCCGGCGGCCGTCATGGCGAGCAGGGCCGGGGTCCTGGTGAAGGCCGACAGAATGCCGGAGCCGATCTCCACCCGGCTGGTGCGTGCGGCGATGTACCCCATGAAGCTGGGGGCGTCGAAGCCGTAGGCTTCCGGAACCCAGATGTGGTCCAGTCCGGCGCTTTCGAGTTCGGTCACATTCTTGGCCGCCGCGACGATGTCCGTGTCGTAGCGCAGCTGCATCGAGATCTTCATGTCGCTCCCGGTGGTCAGGCGTGGTCGAAGGCCGGTGCACCGGCGTCGAGTTCGCGGAAGCCGCCGGCCGCGATGATTTCCCGGACCCGGAACTTCTGGATCTTCCCCGAAGCGGTGAGCGGGAACTCCCCGGCCAGGAACCACCGGCTGGGAATCTTGTGCGGGGACAGCCGCTCCGTGCACAGGGCGAGGACGGCGGCCGGATCGAGGGATGCGCCCGTCGCGGGCTGGAGCACGGCGGCGACGATCTCGCCCCACCGGTCGTCCGGGATACCCACGACCACCGCGTCGCGTACTCCCGGCACTTCGCAGAGCATCTCCTCGACGGAGGCGGGGGAGATGTTCTCGCCGCCCCGGATGATGATCTCGTTGAGGCGTCCGTCGATCCGGAGGGTGCCGGTGGCGTCCATCGAGCCGAGGTCACCGGTGTGCAGCCAGCCGTCCGCGTCGACCTTGGCCGCGGTCGCCTCGGCGTCGCCGTAGTAGGCGATCATCTGCTGGTAGCCCCGTGCGCAGATCTCCCCCTGAGTGCCGAGCGGTTGGACCTCCCCGGAGCGCGGGTCGACGATCTTGACCTCGGCATGCGGCAGCGGTCGTCCCACCGTGCTCGTCTTGAGCTCGGCGGAGTCGTCGGGGCGGGTGAGGGTGAGCACGGACGCCAGCTCGGTCTGGCCGTAGAGATTGAAGACGGTGGTGGAGAAGAGCCTCTCGGTCTCGGTGATGAGCTGCGCGCGGACCGGCGCCGCACCGGTGAGGACGGCGGAGAGCTCAGGCAGACCGGGATCGTTCTGCGCGGCGTCGTTGAGCGCGGTGAGAACGGTGGGGACGCTGGTCAGTACGGCGCCGGGCGACTCCCTCAGCACATCGAGCAGCCGCTTGGGGCTGAACCGCTCCAGCAGGGTGAACGTACCGCCGCTCCACAGCGGCCCCAGGCAGGAGATGACACAGCCGGCGGTGTGGAACATGGGCAGCGGTGAGACGACGGTGGCGCCCTCCTCGACTCCGAGTCCCTCGAACGTGAGCCGGGAGACATTGACCACCGCCCGGTGGGACAGCAGTACGGCCTTCGGGGCGCCGGTGGTGCCCGAGGTGAACTGGAGCTGTGCGGGGACGCCGGCGGTGGCGATCTCCTCGTCGGACGGCAGGGGGCTCGCGCCCTTCAGGCTCTCCCAGTCGCCGAGGGACACCACATGGCGCAGTTCCGGAAGTCCCGGGGTGACCTTGCCGACCACTTCCGCCATGTCGTAGGTACGGCTGTGGTCGGCATGCACCAGCATGCCGGCGCCGGAGGTGCGCAGCGCGTGCTCCAATTCACCGGCCCGGAGCGTCGGATTCAGCGTCACCAGGGTCACCCCGGCAAGTGCGGCGGCGTACTCGAATACCGGCCACTCGGGAATGTTGGGCGCCCAGATCGCGACCCGGCTGCCCAGCGGAACACGGTCCAGGATTCCGGCCGCGACGCTTTCCGCCTCGGCGAGGAGCGCGCGGTACGTCCACTGGCGCCGGGGGCCGCCGTCGTCCGGGACGCCGGCGAGTGCGATCGCGTCGCCGTGGGCGGCCGCCGTGGTGCGCAGCAGTGCGCCGACGGTGCGGTCGGAGAGCGGGACCTGGTGGTCCGCCGGGCGCAACGAGGCGCCGGGTCCGGTGGGCATAACGGGCTCCTAGCGATGAGGGATTCGGGGCCGTGAAACGATTTTGAGGGCGGATTCTTCCGGCAGCGGAAAGAAAGAGAAAGAGGCAGCAATTCATTCAGGTGCGCTCCAGATTCCGGCCCCGGATCATCGGTAGCGTGCGCTCAATTGATAGTGGGGAGTGTTTATGCCGGAGAATCCGACGGAAGACTGGCCGGGCCTTCGCGACATTCGCGTGCTGGACATGTCCAGGCTGCTGCCCGGGGGGTTCGCCACGGTCCTGATGGCCGATCTCGGCGCCGACGTCATCAAGATCGAGAGCCCCGGCGGCGGCGACTACGGCCGGCTGGTCGATCCGGATGCCTTCGCCGCGCTGAACCGCAACAAGCGCTCTGTGGTGCTCGATCTGCGTGACGCGGCCGCCCGCGCGACATTGCTGCGGCTGGTCGGGTGCAGCGACGCGGTGGTGGAGAGCTACCGTCCGGGCGTGATGGAGGGCATGGGGCTCGGCTACGAGCAGTTGCGCGCCGCCAACCCCCGTGTGGTGCTCTGCTCGATCAGTGGCTTCGGACAGACCGGCCCGTACGCCTCCAGGCCCGGCCATGACCTCAACTTCCTCGCCCTGTCGGGGTTCTTCGCCGTGCCGCACCGCACCGACGGGGCCGTCGACCGGGTGGGCGTGCGGGTGGCCGATCTGGCCGGTGCCATGTACGCGGCGTACACCACCGCGGTGGCGGTCGCGGCGGCCAGGGCCACCGGGCAGGGGCAGCATCTGGACGTGTCGCTGCACGAGGCCGCCGCCGCGTGGTGCGGCCCGCTCGCCCTGCCGCTGCTGGAGCGCGCAGATCCGGTCGACAGCCCGCTGGTCACCGGCGACAACGACGTGTTCACGCTGGCGGATGGGCGCCGGATCGCGTTCGCGACCTTCGAGGACAAGTTCTGGCTCACCTTTCGGCGCGCGTTCGCCGATGAGTTCCCGGCGCTCACCGACGACGCGTACGACCGCAGGGCCGACCGCACCCGCGCCAAGAGGGAGGTCCGGGCGCTGCTGACGGACGTCTTCGCCCAGCGCGACCTCGCCTGGTGGACGGCATCGCTTTCGGCGCTCGACCTGCCCTGGGCGCCCGTCTACGAGTCGGCGGACGAGCTGCTCGACGACGCCCATGTCCAAGACCGGCAACTGGTGGGCACGTTGCCCGCCTCGGCGACCGACCGGCCCCGCAGGCAGGTGCGCTTCCCCGTGCTGTTCGGGGCCGGGCTCGACTCACTGCGCGGCGCCGCTCCCGGGCACGGCGAGCACACCGACGAGGTACTGGCCGAACTGGGCGGCTGACAGACCATTTTCCTCCCCCGAAACCGTAAGGCCCCGTCAATGACGGGGCCTTACGGCTGATGGAGCAGGACGGATCAGCGGGGCGGCGACAGACCGGGCCCCAGCTCCACGTCCTCACTCGGGAGACGGCTGACCGGAGACGGTGTTGACCGGGGACGGTGTGGAGATGTTCAGACGCCCGCTTCTTCTCCGGGGTGTGCGGTGTCCGGGTACGCGCGGCCCAGCAGGTCCAGAGCGGCGGTGATCTCGTCGTCGGCCCGTCCGGGACCGGCCGGCAGGCCGCCGTTGAGCTGCGGATACTTCTCACCGCTGTCCGGGCAGAGGCAAGCGATCTCCCGAAGGGACGGATCGGTGACGGCCCGTACGACCGAGGCGAGGACGGCCGCCCCGGCGCTGCCTCCGAGCGACCGTCCGGTGCGCTTCCTGACCAGCGCGCAGGCGGCCACGGCATCCTCGTCGCGCAGGCGGACGATGTGGTCCCAGTCGCCGGGCCGGACGAAGCCGGACACCCGGCCGGAGCCGAAACCGGCGAGCTTGAAGGGGCGTTCGGCCGGGGGCCCGCCCAGCGCCGCCGAACCGACGGCGTCCACGGCGATGATCCGCGCGTCGGGCAGATGGTCCCGGAAGTACCGGGCGACACCGGCGAGCGTCCCGCCGGTCGAGACGGCCACCGCCACCGCGTCGTACGACCCGCCGGGGGCCGCCTTCACCAGCTCGGCCGCGGTCTGTGTCTCATGGACACCGGGGTTGGCCGGACTGCTGTACTGGTCGGTCCATACGGCGTCGGGATCGCGGCGCAGGACGTCCTGGACCGCCGCCAGCCGGGCTTCGAGCGTCCTGCCGCCGGGCACCTCGGGGACGACCACGACGTCCGCGCCATGGGCGGTCATCCGCTCGATGCTGCTGCGGGGTGTGCTCGGCTCCACGACCAGGGTGCAGCCGTAGCCGCGGGCCGCGCACAACCCGGCCAGCGCCGTGCCCAGATTGCCGGAGGTGGACTCCACCACCCGCCGTCCCGGGCCGAGTTCACCGGTCGCCTCCAGCGCGGACAGCAGCGCCTCGGCCGTACGGGCCTTGATGGAACCGAAGGGGTTGTCGGCCTCCAGCTTGAGCCAGAGCCGCAACGTCCGCTCACCGAGCGGTACGCACATGGGCTCCAGCGGTGTGCCGCCGATGCGGACGGTCGGGTCCGCGGTCAGCGGCGGCGATGCGTATCGGGTCATATACGTTCAGTCCCTGAGGCTTTCGGCGGTGGGTGCCGGCGTGCCCGTGGCGGGCCGGGTGACGTCGCGGGGTCCGATGTCGCTGATGCGGTAGCCGTGCGGATAGCCCGGATACGTCCGGGCGGTCGGCCTGGTCATCAGGCGTGCCATCAGGGCCGGCGCGATCCGCTCGGCCCGCGCGTGCCCGCGCAGCCCGAGCACGTTGAGGGCCCGGGCCCAGCGCGGCGGTCCGGCCATGCCCAGGGCGTACCGGGCCTCCCCGTCGAGCCGGCACGGCAGCGTGGCCCCCACCAGGGCGCTGACCGGGCGCGGGTACCAGGACGAGTAGAGCTGCATGATCTGGGTGCCGACGCGGTGGTTGCTCGGCACCTGGCGGAAGCGCGCCCGCTCGTAGTCGCGGTTGAACCGTTCGAACACGGCGTAGTCGGTGGGCAGGTCCCGGATGTTCATCCGGCGTCCCACCTCCACGTAGAAGAAGAAGGCCGCGAGCCGTTCGGTCTCGCTGGTCTTCCGCCAGGCCCAGCGGTCGATCCAACGGATCGGCTCATAGATGAACGTGGACAGCACGTAGAGCATGTCTTCGTTGGCGATGGTGAACCTGCGATGGGCCTGGTTGATCTGGCGCAGCGCCTGCCGGCCGCGCTCGGAGTCGTATCCGCCGCGGACCATCTCGCCCAGCAGGATCCGGGTGTCGTCGTACCGCTTCTGGGCATGCAGGGCGAACTCGCCGCTGCCGTCCAGCACTTCGGAGATGCTGGGCACACAGCAGGTGCGCCAGATGGCCACTTCGAGCCCTCTGCCGTAGTCCCAGGGGAACTCGCGGTCGGAGGATATTCGGTGGATCCGCTCGTGATCCGCTTTCGGGTCGAGCGTCTGGAGATGTCTCAGGGTCGCGTACCGGTCTCGCATTCCGTACCTCGATCGCAATCGCAAGGGAGGGGCGTGACGGGCCCTCTCAGAGGGGGGTGGATCCGGTGGCGCTGGTGACCTCGGGCCGCGTCGGATCGAAGCGGAGGGTCTCCACACGCCACTGCAGTTGGCCGCTCAGCCAGCTGCGCATGCCCTCGACGTGGCGGTGCAGCATGTCGATGCCGGCCGGGGGGAGTTCGGCCGCCAGCGCCGGTCCGGGGAACGTCCTGCTGAGTTCCGTGAAGCGGTCGAAACGGTCCTGGACCATCTCCCCGACCGCGTCCGCGGCGGTCTGCAGATCCGTGCCGTGCTCGTGCTGGTGGACGAGGACGAGATTGTGCGGGTCGCCGAGCAGGGCCTCCTTCTCGCAGGAGAAGAGGTCGTTGGTCCACAGGTCGGCGTCCGACAGCGCCTGGTTCATCTCGGTGAACTCCGGCAGCCGGTAGATCTCTTCGGGGATCTCGGCGTGCGTGGTCACCTCGATGAGGTCGAGATACGGCATGAGCGCCCGGCCGCGGTGGCCGATGTACTCGTCCAGGCCGGGCGTCCGGCCGGTGAGCCGGTTCTCCGCCTCCCAGACGCAGGTCTCGAAGAAGGCGCCGATGTGCCCGGCGAGCCGCGCCCGCCAGGTGTCGGAGGTGTACGGCGCGGTGCGCCGCCACAGATCGGCGTAGGCGGGCCGGAACGCCCGGGTGATCGAGCGGTCCACCGAGGCGGACGGCCCCTCGGTGACGATGCCGTCGGCCGTGAGCCAGCCGAGCACCTCGTCGCACACCTTGCGCAGCCGCTCGGGTTCCTGCCCGAGCCGGGTCTCGTCGAACTGGTCGTCCAGGACCAGCATGCAGCTGATCCAGTCCGTGACCAGCGCGAGTTCGACCGGGCCGGAGTGCGGATACGCCCGGGACATCAGGGTGCCGAGCAGCGATCGCTCGTGGTGGCGCCGGGCGCCTTCGTCGGGGACCAGGCCGAAGCGGCGGACGAAGGCCCGGGTGCTCTCCTCCACCTGGTCGGTGTAGGGACTGATCCGAGGGGGGAATTCGGCGTGGATGCGCGGCATGCGGAGGGACACACTGTTACCCGTCGTAGAAGCCTGGTGGGAGCGTCGAAGACGCGGAAGGGGCGGCTGGTCAGCCGGAGAGGCACGAGGCGTGGCGGAGGGAAGCAAGCGGGGGGGCGTTCAGGCCTGCCCGGCACGCAGCCGGTGCGCCACCGCTGTCGCACGTCCGCCGCAGGCGGGGGTCCGGCCGATGACCTCTTCCGTCGCCGGATTTTCGACGGCGATGGTCTCATCGGTGCCCGGACTGATCCAGTGGCCGTCGACATAAAGGCAGTCAAGTGGCAAGGATTCCATGTCCTGGGAAATTCTCCTTCAGGATTCAAAAGCCGAACCAGCCGGCCTTCGGCGGACGGTATACCTCGCCGATTGCCGAGGCGGTGCGTATGAAGTCCGAGTCGAGCAAGTCAAAAGATTACGTATGCATCGGCCCGGTGACTGGAGGCAACCTGAATGAGTAACTGCCTCTCGGGCGGTAGTGGCAGCCCTTCCCGGAAATTGCGACTACGGTGTCGATCTGGAATTGGCCGGTCGAGTTCGTCTTCCGATGGAGAGGCCATCAGTGTCCCCAGCTCTTATACGTCCCCAACGTTTCGGCAGCGCCTGGCTCAAGCGGTACCGGCCGGTGGCGGCCCCACGTCTGCGGCTGATCTGCCTGCCGTACGCGGGCGGCACCGCGGGCGCCTTCCACGGCTGGGCGAACCGGCTGCCCGCGGACGTGGAGCTGGTCGCGGTGCAGTACCCGGGCCGGCAGGACCGCTTCCAGGAGCCGTGCGTGGAGGAGATGGCGCCGCTCGCCGACCGCATAGCGGAGGCACTGGCGCCGCTCCTCGACCGCCCGTTCGCCCTCTTCGGGCACAGCATGGGAGCGGCGGTCGGCTACGAGGTGACGCTGCGTCTCGAGGCTCGCTACCGGGCCAGGCCACAGCATCTGTTCGTGTCCGGGCACGGGTCGCCGCTCCTGCCGCGGGGGCACACGGATGTGCACCTCAGGGACGAGGACTCGATGCTGGAGTGGTTCGGTGAACTCGGTGCGATGGACCCGGCGGTGCTCGCGGACAGGGAACTCCGTCCGCTGGTGGTCCCTTCGCTCCGTGCGGACCTGCGCCTCATCGAGACCTACCGCCCCGCCGAACACCGGCCGGTGAACTCGCCGGTGACCTCCTACGTGGGCGACGCGGACCCGAGTGTCGAGCCCGCGGACGCCGCCGCGTGGCGCGAACTCACCTCCGGGGAGTTCTCCTTCCGGGTTTTCCCGGGAGGCCATTTCTATCTGTCGGACCAGGAAACAGAACTTCTGGCCGACATCACGGAACGACTGGGAGGAGCCCCCGCATGAACGGCAACGACGATGAGTTCGCCAACCGGGTCCGCACCATCATGGTTGATGTCCTGGACCTCAGGCTGCGGCCGGACGAGATCGGCGACGGCATCTCGCTCTACTCGCCGGCGATCCAGCTCGATTCCCTCAATCTGCTGCAGCTTCTTCTCGCGGTGGAGGAAGAGTTCGGTGGCCACATCGAGGACGAGGACGTCATGGAAGCCGATCTGGAGAATGTCGGCGACCTCATCGGCCTGATACGGCGGCACGCGCAGACGCATGAGGCGGAGGGGGCCGCATGAAATCGATCCGCAACCAGTTCCTGATGGACGAGGACGACGTACCCACGCACTGGTACAACATCCTCGCCGACCTCGACGTACCGTCGGCGGAGGTGCGCCGCGCCCGCCCCGCGACGGACGAGCCCCGGGCGGGCAAACTGGCGCCCAACATCCCGCTGTCCATGTACCGGGGCAGCGTCGGGCGCCGACGCTTCGTGGAGATACCCGCCGAGGTCCGCGAGCAGTACCAGACCTGGCGCCCCACCCCGCTGATCCGCGCCCGCCGGCTGGAACAGGCCCTGGAGACGCCGGCCCACATCTACTACAAGTACGAGGGCGCCAACGCCTCCGGCAGCCACAAGCTCAACTCCGCGCTGGCCCAGGCGTACTACTACAAGAAGGCGGGCGTCGAGCATCTGACGACCGGCACCGGCGCCGGACAGTGGGGCAGCGCACTGGCGATGGCCTGCCACGCCCTCGGCCTCGACTGCACCGTCTTCATGGTCCGCGTCAGCCACGCCCAGAAGCCGTACCGCCGGGTGCTGATGGAACTCAACGGCGCCCAGGTCATCCCCAGCCCCGGCGGCACCACCGACGCGGGCCGCGAACTCCTCGCCAAGCACCCGGACAGCGCCGGCAGCGTGTCGATCGCCAATGCCGAAGCCCTGGAGTACGCCCGGACCGTCCGCAACGGACGCTTCGCCGTCGGCAGCGGCGAGAACCATGTGCTGCTGCACCAGACCGTCATCGGCGAAGAGGCACTGAAACAGATGGCGGCGGCCGGCGAGTTCCCCGACGTCGTCATCGCCTCCATGGGCGCCGGCAGCAACTTTGCGGGACTGGCCTTCCCCTTCCACCGGGAAAAGCTGAGCTCCGGCGCCGCCACCCGGCTGGTCGCCGTCGAACCCGAGGCCTGCCCCAAGCTCACCAAGGGCCGCTACGCCTGGGACTACAACGACATCTCCGGCACCACACCGATGACGAAGATGTACACCCTGGGGCACACCTTCGTCGCCCCGGGCGTCCACGCCGGAGGCCTGCGCTACCACGGCGCCGCGCCCCTCGTGAGCTCCCTGTACGACCAGGGCCTGATGGAGGCCGTGGCATACGGCCAGAAGTCCGTCTTCGAGGCGGGCGCCTTCTTCGCCCGTACGGAGAACCTGGTGCCTGCGCCCGAGTCGGCACACGCCGTCCGGGCCGCCATCGACGAGGCCGTCAAGGCCCGCGAGGAGCGCTCACCCAAGGTGATCCTCTTCAACGTCAGCGGCCACGGGCTGCTCGACCTGTCGGCCTACGACCAGTACCTGGCCGGAAACCTGGAGGACCACACCGTCTCCGACGAGCAGATCGCCGCCTCACTGGCGGCCCTGCCGGAGGCCGATCCGGTCGGCGCGGCGTCATGAACCTGAGTCCCACCGGCGAACAGCAGGCGCTCGCCGAGAAGTTGTGCGCCTTCGGCGCCGCCGAACTGGGCGGGAACCTGGAGGAGCGCGAGAAGACCCAGAGCCTCCAGCCCGGCGACTGGCAGCGGTGCGCGGACGCCGGGGTGTTCTCGCTCGCCGTGCCCACGGAGTACGGCGGACAGGGCCTGGACCCGCTCAGCTGCGCCCTGGCCCTGGAGGGACTCGGGCGCGGCTGCCGGGACAACGGTCTGCTGATCTCCGCCGGCGCGCACATCTGGGCGATGGAACTGCCGCTCCTCCACTTCGGCACGGAGGAACAGAAGCGGCACTACCTGCCCGCCCTGATGAACGGCCGGTCGGTCGGCGCGCACGCGATCACCGAGGACGAGGCGGGATCGGACGCCCTCTCCCTGACCACCCGCGCCCGGCGCGAAGGCGACCACTACCTCCTCGACGGCACCAAGCGGTTCATCACCAACGCGCCGATCGCCGATGTCTTCATCGTCTACGCCACCGTCAATCCCGACCTCGGCTTCACCGGTGTCACCGCCTTCCTCGTCGACCGCGACCAGGAAGGCATCACCGTGCAGACCCGGTTCGAGAAGGCCGGACTGCGCACCGCGCCCTGGGGCGAGATCACCCTCACCGGCTGCCGGGTTCCGGTCACGCGGCGACTGGGCGCCGAGAAGCAGGGGTCGAAGATCCTCGCGAGGGCCATGGCCTGGGAACGCTCCCTGATCCTGGCTCCCCTGCTGGGCACCATGCAGCGCCAGATCGACCAGTGCTCCCAGTACGCCCGCAGCCGGGTGCAGTTCGGCGCGAACATCGGCCGCTTCCAGTCGGTGGCGAACAGCATCGTCGACATGCAGGTCCGGCTGGAGGCGGCGAAGCTGCTCAGCTACCGCGCCGCGTGGGACCTCGCCCAGGGCACTTCCTCGGTGTTCCCCGAAGCGGCGCAGCTGAGCACCAGCGAATCGGCCGTACAGATCTTCCTCGACGCCCTGCAGGTGTTCGGCGGGCTCGGCTACACCACCGACACCGACGTCGAACGCAACCTCAGGGACGCGCTCGGCACCCGTATCTCCTCCGGCACCTCGGACATGCAACGCAAGGTGATGGCCGAGAAACTGGGCATCACCGTCGCGGCCCGCCGCCCGTATCCACGGCAGACAGGAGGCGCGCGCCATGGCGACGCTCGTTGACCGTCTGGTGCGGACCGCCGTCGAGCGGCCCACCGCGGAAGCGGTCCGCCACCGCGGAGACTCCCTCGACTACGCCGAGTTGGACCGGGCCAGCAGCGCCCTCGCCGCCACGCTCCTGGAGGCGGGAGTCGTCCGAGGGGACCGGGTCGGCCTGTGGCTGGCCAAGTCGCCCGAGACCGTGATCGCACTCCACGCGGTGCTCAAGTGCGGCGCCGCGTATGTGCCCGTCGACCCGGCGGCGCCACCGGCCCGCGCGGCGTACATCCTCGGCGACTGCACGGTGAGCGCCCTGGTCACCGACGCGGGCCGGCTCGCCATGCTGGACGAGCGCGGTGACACGGAGCGGATCGGGCCCCAGACCGTCGTGGTCACCGGCGACGAGTTCCCCGCGCCCGGCTCCGGCCCCGTACCTGCGCCCACGCCGGGCCGGACCGGCTGGCGTGCGGCGGTGCACCGGCCGGTCCCCGACGGGTTCACTCCGGTCCCCGTGGCACCGGACGACCTCGCCTATGTGCTGTACACGTCCGGATCGACCGGTGTGCCCAAGGGAGTCATGCTCTCCCACCGCAACGCGCTCGCCTTCGTCGACTGGACCGTTGCCGAATTCGGCCTCACCGCCGACGACCGGCTGGCCTCCCATGCCCCCGTCCACTTCGACCTGTCGGTCTTCGACCTTTTCGCCGCCGTCGCCGCCGGCGCCTGCCTGGTGCTCGTCCCCGAGAACCACAAGGCCCTCGGGGTGGCGCTCAACCGGCTGGTCGCCGAGGAGAGGATCACCGTCTGGTACTCGGTGCCGGGCGCCCTGATCCGGATGCTCGACGCCAAGAACCGCGAGGTGCTGGAGTCTTCCGGGCTGCGGACCGTCCTCTTCGCGGGCGAACCGTTCACCCTCAAACACCTCAGACGGCTGCGCGCCACGCTGCCCGAAGCGGCCCTGTTCAACCTCTACGGGCCCACCGAGACGAACGTCTGCACCTTCCACCGGGTCACCGACGACGACCTGGCGCCCACCAGGACCGCCGCGCCGCCGATCGGCCGTCCCTGCCCGTATGCCGGCGCGTACCTGGTCGACGCGGACGGCCGTCCGGTCACCGACGTTCCGGGAGCCGAAGGCGAACTGTGCATCACCGGCGACTCCGTGATGCTGGGCTACTGGGGTGCCGCCCCCGGTACGTCCCCCGGTGCCGCGCCCCTCCACCGCACCGGAGACATCGTCAGATCCGACGGTGCCCAGGGCTATACGTTCATCGGCCGCCGCGACCACATGGTCAAGGTCCGCGGCTACCGGGTCGAACTGGAGGAGATCGAGGCCCGGCTGCTGGAACTGCCCGCCGTGCACGAGGCCGCCTGTGTCGCCGTCCAGGACGACTCCGGCGACGCGCGGCTGGAGGCGTACCTGGTCCCCGCGGCCGGCGGCGCCCGGCCCGACCCGGCCGCGCTGCGACGCCACTGCCTGGAGGGACTGCCCCGCTATATGATCCCGGCCGTCTTCCACCTCATCGACGCCTTCCCCCGCACCTCGACGGGCAAGGTGGACCGCCGCGCCCTGACCGCGGCGGAACCGGCGGACGCACCGGACGGAGGAGCCCAGTGCGCGCCCAGGTCCTGACCCCGCGATGGCCCAGCCCGGCCCTCGGCCGGGACAAGCGCGCCAACGTCCTGCTCCCCGGCACCTACGAGGAGAACGGGCCCGGCCACCCGGTGCTGTATCTGCTCCACGGTTACGGAGGCGGCCGGAACACCTGGCTGGAACACACCGGACTGCTCTCGGCACTTGAGGACAGCCGGCTGATCGTCGTCCTGCCGGAGAGCGGCCGCCGCTGGTTCGTCAACGATCATGCGGGACTGCGGTACGAGGACTACCTGGTCCAGGATCTGGTGCCGGCCGTCGACGAGCGGTTCAACACCCTCCCCGACGGGTCGGCGCGGGCGGTCGGGGGGTTCTCCATGGGAGGCGCGACCGCACTGTTCCTGGGCCTGCGGCACCGGGACCTCTTCGGCGCAGTCCTCTCCCACGCGGGTGCCTTCGAGGCGCCACGACGCATCGGCGACCCCTACATCGCGCACCGCTCGGACCCCGGCTTCCTCATGCCCACCGTCGAGAGCCATGAACGGGTCTGGGGCCCGCCCGGCAGCGAGACCCGGTGCCGGTACGACCCGTACACGCTGATCGCAGCCGACAGTCCGCTCCCGCCGCCCGCCCTCTACCTGGACGTCGGCACCGGCGACTACGCGCGCATGGTCCGGATGAACCGGGAGGTGCGGGACGCCCTGCGCCACCGCGGCTGGCAGGTGGACTACCACGAGCGGGAGGGCGGCCACGACTGGGAGTTCGTGAACCGCGCCCTGCCCTCGTCGCTGGAATTCGTGAGCACCCGGCTCACGGGAACGACC
Organism: Streptomyces sp. NPDC050636; assembly: GCF_040654775.1. Lineage (NCBI taxonomy): Bacteria > Bacillati > Actinomycetota > Actinomycetes > Kitasatosporales > Streptomycetaceae > Streptomyces > Streptomyces sp. NPDC050636. The sequence goes on along the minus strand of NZ_JBFAIP010000012.1, from coordinate 112,985 downwards.
CTGATCGGAGTGTGAGGTCCGCCCATGACGCACGCGGCGACCGACCCTGTCGTCCTGGTGACCCGTCCGCGCCCCGGCGTCGTGGTCGCCGCTCTGAACCGCCCGCACCGGATGAACGCCCTGACCGAGGACGTCTTTCGCGCCCTCGGGGACCTGTGCGCCGAGCTGCGGGAGGACAGCTCGGCCCGGGTGCTCCTGCTGAAGGGAGCGGGGGAGACCTTCTGCTCCGGATACGACATCGACGAGGTGGGCCGGGTCGCCTCGCTGGAGCCGGTGGAGCTGATGGCTCTGCTGGACCGGCAGGCCCGGGTCGTCTCGGCGCTGCGGGACCTGCCCCAGCCGGTCGTCGCCGCGGTGGACGGCGTCGCGGCCGGCGCGGGCCTCTCCCTGGCGCTCGCGGCGGACGTCCGGGTGCTCACCACACGGGCCAGGCTCCGGGCGGCCTTCGTCCGTATGGGCCTGTCCGGCGGTGACATGGGCGCGTCCTGGCTGCTGCCCCGGATCGCCGGATTCGGATTCGCCTCCGACATGCTGCTCAGCGGCCGCTTCGTGGCCGCCGACGAGGCGCTCCGACGCGGCGTCGCGAACCGCGTGACCGCCATCCAGGACCTGATGGCCGCCGCCCTGGACACCGCCGAGCAGATCGCCGGGAACAGCCCCGTCTCCCTGCGGCTGACCAAGCACATCCTGCAGGCCAACGCCGACGCCCCCTCGCTTGAGGTCGCCCTGGCACGGGAGGCGCCGGTGCAGGTGGCCGCCGCCAAGTCAGGCGACGTCCAGGAGGCGGTGGCCGCGTTCCAGGAGCGCCGCGCACCCCGCTTCGGCGTCGGACCGGACACGACGGAACACACGACGGAACACACGACTCAACACAAGGAGGAACAGGGATGACGACGGATCCGAACTGGCAGCCGGCCCTGGTGGACCCCGCGTCCGCGGGCACGGACCCGAGCGCGGACGGCCTGCTGGAGTATCTGCGCGGCACCGACCTGGACGCGCTGCTCGTACGCGAGAAGGCGGTGATCTTCCGCGGTTTCGGCATCGACGTCGACAGCTCTTACGAGGGCGTGGCCGATGTCCTGCTGCCCAACCGGCTGGCCTACGTCCACGGCAACTCGCCGCGCACCAAGGTCGGCCGGAACCTCTACACGTCCACCGAGTACCCGGCCGAGTACGAGATCTCCATGCACAACGAGATGTCCTACGCCAAGGTCTGGCCGTCCCGGATCCTGTTCCACTGCGAGGTGCAGCCGGGCACCGGCGGGGCCACCCCCGTCGTGGACGGACAGCTGTGGCTGGAGTCCCTCGACGCCGAGGTCCGCGACGCGTTCACCGCCGGGATCCGCTATACGCAGAACCTGCACGACGGCATCGGATTCGGCAAGAGCTGGCAGGCGACCTTCGAAACGGACGACCGCGATGAGGTCGAGGCCTTCCTCGCCACCGCCGACGCCGAGTGGGAGTGGCGCGGTAGCGGCTCCCTGTGGGTGAGCCAGCTCCGGCAGGGCACCCTGAAGCACCCCGTCAGCAACACGGAGGTGTGGTTCAACCAGGCCGACCAGTGGCACCCGGCGGGGCTCGGCGAGGACGCCGCCGCGCTCGCCGATGTGGTGCCCGAGGACGAACTGCCGCAGAACGCCACCTTCAGCGACGGCTCCCCGATCCCGGCCGAGTACATCCGTCACGTCCAGGAGACCGGCATGCGGCTGGCCGTCGACGTGGACTGGCAGACCGGCGACCTGCTGCTGGTCGACAACGTCGCCGCCGCCCACGGCCGCCGCGCCTACACCGGCAAGCGCCGCATCCTGGTGGCCATGTCCGACTGAGCCGGCACCGGAAACACAAGAGAGGCCCGGCGGCGATCGCCACCGGGCCTCTGCCTTGTGCGCTGCACTACTTGTCGCGGTGCACGGCCTCCTCTGCCATCCGGTACAGGCCGGTGGCCCACTCGGGCCGTACCGCGTGCCGGACGGCCTCGCCGGCCGTCGTGAGGCGCTCATCGATGATCGTCTCGACCTGGGCGCGCATGCCCGTCCTGAGCAACAGGTCGTGCAGCACCTCCGGTTCGGTGGCCGCCAGACTGTCCCCTACCAGCTCCCTGACCTCCGGCTCGCGGCGCAGCGCGATCGACATCAGCAGCGTCATCTTGTGCTGCTTGAAGTCCAGCCGGGCCGGTTTGCCGGTGGTCTCGGAGGAGCCGAAGGCGTCCAGCAGGTCGTCACGGAGCTGGAACGCCTCACCGACGGCCAGACCGTAGGTCTCGAACGGTGCCAGCAGCTCGTCGGCGCCCGCCAGTTGCGCGCCCATGGCCAGCGGCCGGTACACGGTGTAGCGGCCGGACTTGAACAGCGCGATCCAGCGGGACAGTTCCGGGTCGGGTACGAACTGGGCCGCGGCCCGCACATCCAGGAACTGACCCATCATCAGCTCGGTGGACAGCTCACCCCAGATGCGCCGCACCCGCGGCGGGCAGCCGGCAAGCAGCCGCTCGGCGTACACCAGCGCGAGGTCGCCCGCCAGAATGGCGACGCTCTCGCCGTACCGCCGGGCCTCCCCGCGCCAGCCGCTCCGCTCATGCGACCGGGCATGGACGATGTGCGCGGTGGGGGTGCCCCTGCGCAGCTCCGAGTCGTCCATGACGTCGTCATGGAGCAGCGCGAAGGTGTGCAGCAGTTCCAGGGCCGCCGCGACATCGACGATGTCCCGGGCGTCCGGATCGCCACCGCCGGCCAGATAGCCGGCGATGCAGAAGGCAGGGCGCAGGCGTTTACCGCCGCTGCCGACCATCCGGACCACACAGTCGATCAGTTCGGTCGAATCGGGGTTGAGTGCGGCCCAGGAGCGGCGCTCCTCGGCGAGGAAATCTTCGAGACGTTGCTCGACCCGAGCCAGGACGCGATTGCGGTCCTCAAGGGCGACTCCGGTGTATTCATGGCTCACCGGCAGGGCGGTCGACATGGCGGTTCTCCTGATGCCGGGGCAGCGGTCGGACGGACTGAACGAGTGCGAATAGTGCTGCTGCCGCGTGGGTGTCCACCATGTTTCTCGCACATCGACGGTCCCGGGAAAAGAGGCAGCTGCCCGTCCAGCGGCTGTCCAGATGGCCTGGTCGGGCCGTGGATAGTCTGCCGAAGAGCAAGCGGGTTGCCTCAGTGCGAAATTTGATCCCCGAAATTCAGTGGGTGAATTCAATTCAGGAGAAGAACTCCATCTTCTTCTGGTCTGCCCGCGCATCCTTAGGTGAGTTGGCGAGGAATCATGGACCGATCTCAGTCTTTCGCTGACGGCGAGCAGATACTCCCCTTGACCGGCGCGCAGGCGGGCGTCTGGTTCGCCCAGCAGGTGGAACCGGACAGCCCCATCTTCCGGGCCGCCGAATATCTGGAGATCCACGGCGCCGTCGATCCGGCCCTGTTCGAGCAGGCGCTGCGGCAGGTGGTCGCGGAGGCGGACGCCCTGCACATCCGCTTCCGGGACACCGACGACGGCCCCCGCCAGCTGGTCGGGCCGCGGCCCGAGTGGCGGCTGGAGACCATCGATGTGTCCGGCGCCGCCGACCCGCGGCAGGCCGCCGAGCAGTGGATGGACCGTGACCTGCGCCGTTCCGTCGACCTCACCGGTTCCCCGCTGTTCACCTACGCCCTGTTCCGGGCATCGGAGGACCGCTGGTTCTGGTACCACGCGTACCACCACATCCTGCTCGACGGCGTCGGCGCCTCCCTCCTCGTCCGCCGCGTCGCGCATGTCTACAGCGCGCTGGCCGACGGCACCACGCCCGAGCCGGCCGCCTTCGAGTCCGTACGCACCCTGCTCCACGAGGACTTCGACTACCGCGCGTCCGACGCCTTCCACGAGGACCGCGCGTTCTGGCGGGAGCGGTTCGCCGACCAGCCGGAGCCGGTCGCCCTCTCGCCCCGCCCGCTCCAGCCCACCGCCGACTTCATCCGGCGCAGCGGCCGGCTGCCCCGGAACGTGCAGCAGGATCTGACCCGGGCCGCCGAAAGGATCGGCGTCGCCCGGTCCCGGATCGTCATCGCCGCCGGGATGGCGTACCTGCACCGCATGACCGGTCTCACCGACGTGGTCCTGGGGCTGCCGGTCACCGCACGTACCAGTGAGAAGGCACGCAGGGCGCCCGGCATGGTGGCGAACGTGCTGCCGCTGAGGGTGGCCGTCGACTCCGGTACCACGGTCGGCGAACTCCTGGAGCGCACCCGCGCCGCGCTCCGCGAGCTCGTGCCGCACCAGCGCTACCGGGGCGAGGACCTGCGCCGCGACCTCGGTCTGGCCAACGACCACCGGCGGTTCTTCGGCCCGCTGCTCAACGTCGTCCCGTTCGACTACGACCTGCGCTTCGCCGGCCACCGTGCCGACGCGCACAACATGTCGCTCCGCCTCATCGAGGACCTGGCGATCTCCGTGTACGACCGGGCCGACGGCAGCGAGATCCGGGTCGACTTCGACGTCCACCCCGAGCTGTACACCCCGGCCGAACTCGCCGCCCACCAGGACCGGTTCATCCAGTTCATCGGCAAGGTGGCGCGCGCCCTCGACGAGCCGGGCACCTTCGTCGGACGCCTCGGCCTGCTCGACGACACCGAGCTCATGACGGCCGTCGCCGGTCCCGTGTCCGAGGCGCCCCCGGTCTCCTCCGGGCCGACCCTGCCCGCCCTCTTCGAGCGGCGGGTGCGCACCGCACCGGACGCGCCGGCCGTCGAGTTCGAGGGGACCTCCCTCAGCTATGCGGAACTCGACCTGCGCGCCAACCGGCTCGCCCGGCTGCTCGTCGAGCGCGGTGTGGGCCCCGAGGACCGGGTCGCCCTGCTGCTGCCGCGTTCCCTCGACTTCGTGGTCGCCGTGCTCGCCGTGGTGAAGGCCGGCGCGGCCTACCTCCCCCTCGATCCGGCCTACCCCGCGGCCCGTATCGACTATGTGCTCGGCGACGCCGCCCCCGCCTGTGTGCTCGTGGAGTCCGGCACCGCCGCCCTCGCCGAGGCCGCCGGCCGTCCCCTGCTGGTACTGGACAGCGCCGCCGTGCGGAGTGACCTGGCCGGCCGCGCCGGCACCCCCCTCACCGACGCCGACCGCACCACCGCCCTCACCGCCGACCACCCCGCCTACGTCATCTACACCTCCGGCTCCACCGGCCGTCCCAAGGGCGTGCTGGTCACCCACACGGGCATCCCGGACCTCACCGAGTCCTTCGCCGGACGCCTGGGCATCCGGTCCGGAGACCGGGTGCTGCAGTTCGCATCCATGGGCTTCGACGCGATGGTCGCGGAACTGTGCATGGGACCGCTCGCCGGTGCCACGCTCGTCCTGGCTCCGGGCGAGCGGCTGATGCCCGGCGACCCGCTGGCCGCGTTCACCCGCGAGGCGCGCATCACCCATGCGCTCCTGCCGCCGTCCTCCCTCGCCGTCATGGACCCCGAGGGGGACCTCCCGGGGGACCTGACCATCCTGGTCGGCGGTGAGGCCAGCTCCGCCGACCTGGTCTCCCGCTGGTCGGCCGGCCGGCGGTTCGTCAACGCCTACGGGCCGACCGAGACCACCGTGGTCGCCACGATGAGCGCACCGCTCTCCGGCGGTGAGCCGCCGATCGGCGGACCCGTCGGCCGCACCCGCGCGTATGTGCTCGACGCCGGACTGCTTCCGGTGCCGCAGGGAGTCACCGGTGAGCTGTATGTGGCGGGACCCGCCCTGGCCCGCGGCTACCTCGGCCGGGCCGCGCTGACCGCCGAGCGGTTCACCGCGAACCCCTACGGGCACCCCGGCGAGCGGATGTACCGCACCGGCGACCTGGTGCGGCAACGCCCGGACGGCGAGCTGGAGTTCATCGGCCGCGCCGACGAGCAGGTCAAGATCCGCGGCTACCGCGTCGAGCCCGGCGAGGCCGAGGCCGCCCTGCTGGAGCTGGACGCCGTCGGCCAGGCCGCCGTCGCCATCCGCCGCGACGCCTCGGGCGAACCCGCCCTCGCCGCCTACGTCGTGCCCCCCGCCGACGGGGAGATCGACCTCGCCGCGCTCCGTGACGAGCTGGCGCTCCGGCTGCCCGGCTACCTCGTGCCCGCCACGTTCACCGTCCTCGACGCCATTCCGGTCACCCCCAACGGCAAGACCGACCGCACGGCGCTGCCCGCCCCGGACGCCGACGCCGACGACCGGCCCTACAGCCCGCCGCGCACCCCCCGCGAAGAGGCCCTGTGCGCGCTCTTCGCCCAGGCGCTCGACGCCGAGAGCGTGGGCATCGACGACGACTTCTTCGCGCTCGGCGGACACTCGCTGCTCGCCGCCCGGCTGGCCCGGCGCGTCCGCGCCGAACTGGGCGTCGAATGCGGTGTCGAGGCCGTGTTCGCGGCGCCCACCGTGCGCCGGCTGGCCGAGCGCCTCACTACGGCGCGCACCGCACGCCCGGCCCTCGTTCCGGTGGCGCGCGACGGCGAGCCCGAGCTCTCCTTCGCCCAGAAGCGGCTGTGGTTCCTGCACCGCCTGGAGGGCCCCAGCGCCGCGTACAACATCCCCCTGGTCCTCACCCTCGACGGCACGCTCGACCGGGACGCCCTGGAGGCGGCGCTCGGCGACCTCACCGACCGGCACGAAGTGCTGCGCACGGTCTACCGCGACAACGGCGGCAACCCCGCCCAGCACATCCTCGCCCCCGGCGCGGCCTTCGGCTCCGGCGCCCGCCTCACCGTGGAGCCCGCCGAGGAATCCGCGCTGTCCGGCCTGCTCGCCGAGGCCGTGACTCGCCCCTTCGACCTGGGCTCCGACGTCCCGCTGCGCGCCACGCTGTTCGTCGTCGCCCCGCAGCGGCAGGTACTTCTTCTGCTGCTGCACCACATCGCCGCCGACGCCGAATCGTTCGCCCCGCTGCTGCGCGACCTCACCCGCGCCTACGAGGCCCGCCTGGCCGGGCGGGCGCCTCAGCTCGCCCCGCTGCCCGTGCAGTACGCCGACTACGCCGCCTGGCAGCGCGAGCTGCTCGGTGACGAGAGCGACCCGGCCAGCACCGCCTCTCGTCAACTCGCCTTCTGGCAGAAGGAGTTGGCGGGCCTGCCCGACCACCTCGACCTGCCCTTCGACCGCCCCCACCCGGCGAGCGTCGCCGCGCCGCCCGCCGGCCTGGTCACCCTCGACCTCGAACCGGCCGTCCACGCCCTGGTCACCGAACTGGCAAGGTCCAGCGGCAGCAGCGCGTTCATGGTGCTCCAGGCCGCGCTCGCCGCTCTGCTCAGCCGGCTCGGCGCGGGCGACGACATCGCGCTGGGCGCCCCGGTCGCCGGTCGCGAGGACGACGCCCTGGAGCAACTGGTCGGCTTCTTCAACAACACGCTGGTCCTGCGCACGGACACCGGCGGCAACCCCGCCTTCCGGGAACTGCTCGCCCGGGTCCGGCACGGCAACCTGGCCGCCTACGCCCACCAGGACCTGCCGTTCGAGCGGCTCGTCGAGGCGCTCAACCCGGCGCGGTCGATGTCCCGGCACCCGCTGTTCCAGGTGATGATCGCGATGGACAGCTCGCAGCGCACGCTGCCGACCGTCGCCGGTCTGGAGCCGGATCTGCTGGATGTGCCCAACGGCACGGCCAAGTTCGACCTGTCGCTGAACCTCCGGGAGACCTTCACGCCCGACGGCGCGGCCGCCGGGATCATGGTGGCGCTGGAATACCGCGCCGACGTCTTCGAACCGTCCACCGCGCGGGACCTGCTGGACCGCTTCGCCCGGCTGCTCACGGCCGTCGTGTCCGACCCGGACCTACCCGTCGGCGCCGCCCCGGTCCTCACCGGCGACGAGTTGCGGCAGCAGCTGGGGGAGTGGAACGCGACCGCGGCGGCCGAGCCGTTGACGGACGCGGTGGCGCGGATGCGGGCCGTGGCGGCCGACCGGCCGTCCGCGGTCGCCGTCACCGACGACTCCGGCGAGGTCACCTACGCCGAGCTGATGGCTCTGGTGGACGCCGTCGCGGGCCGACTGCGGTCGGCCGGTGCGGCGCCCGAGTCCGTGGTGGCGGTGCTGGCCGACCGCGGCCGGTGGGCGGTGGCCGGGTTCCTGGGAATCCTGGCGGCCGGTGCCGCGTATCTGCCCCTGGACACCCGGGCACCCGTGGGCCGTTCGGCGGGTCTGCTGGCGGACGCGGACGTCCGCTGGGTGCTGGCCGGTCCGGGATACCCGGACCTGGCAGCGGAGGCCGCCGCCGACCGGGCCGAGGTCGTCGCCCTGGACACCGTCGAGCCCGTGGCGGAGGCCGCCGAGCAGGCCGCCCCGGCGGCCGGTCAGCTGGCGTATGTCATCTTCACCTCGGGTTCCACGGGCCGACCCAAGGGCGCGATGGTCCATCACCGCGGCATGAACAACCACCTTCTCGCGAAGGTGGAGGACCTGGGCCTGGCGTCCGGTGACGCCGTGGTGCAGAACGCCCCGCTGACGTTCGACGTGTCGGTCTGGCAGATGATCTGCCCGCTGGTCACCGGCGGCCGGATGGTCGCCGTCGGCCAGGAGCTGTCCGCGGACGCCGTGGGTCTGTTCCGGCTGGTGGAGCAGGACGGCGTCACCGTCCTGGAGGTGGTGCCGTCCCTGCTGAGGGCGGCCCTGGACAGCTGGGACGAGGGCGCACAGGTGCCCGTACTGCCATCGCTGCGCCGGCTGGTCGTCACCGGCGAGGAGCTGCCGGGCGAGCTGTGCCGCCGCTGGTTCGCCCGCTTCCCGGCGATCCCGGTCGTCAACGCCTACGGTCCGACCGAGTGCTCGGACGATGTGACGCACGCGGTGATCACCGAGGCGTCGGACGGGGTGTCCACCTCGCCGATCGGACGGGCCATCCGCAACACCCGGCTGTACGTCCTCAGCGACGAACTGCAGCCGGTGCCGGTCGGTGTCGCCGGTGATCTGTACGTGGCGGGCGTCGGCGTGGGCCGCGGCTATCTGGCCGACCCGGGCAAGACGGCGTCCACCTTCGTCGCCGACCCCTTCTCCGCGGACGGCTCCCGGCTCTACCGCACCGGCGACCGGGTGCGCTACCGCCCCGACGGCCAACTGGAGTTCCTGGGCCGCCGCGACGCGCAGGTGAAGATCCGCGGCCAGCGGATCGAGCTGGGCGAGATCGAGGCCCAGCTGCGCACCGCCCCCGGGGTGACCGACGCGGTGGCAGCCGTGGTGCCCGGCCCGGGCGGCCATGCCCAGCTCGTCGGCTACCTGGTGGGCACCCACGACACCCGTGCCGTGCAGGACGCGGTGTCGGCCGTGCTGCCGGACCATATGGTCCCCATGGCGTGGGTGGTGCTGGACGCGGTGCCGCTGACCGCGAACGGAAAGGTGGACCGCAAGGCCCTGCCGGCGCCGGACTTCACCGCCGCGCCGAGCCGTGAGCCGCGCACCCCCCAGGAGGAGATCCTGTGCGGGCTGTTCGCCGAACTGCTGGGCCGCGACAAGGTCGGCATCGACGACGACTTCTTCGGCCTGGGCGGCCACTCCCTCCTCGCCACCCGCCTCGTCTCCCGCGTCCGTGCCGCGCTCGGCGTCGACGTCGCGGTCGCCGCGCTGTTCCGGGCGCCCACCGTCGCCGCGCTCGCCGAGGAACTGCCGTCCGCGGGTCCGGCCCGCCGCGGTCTCGCCCGGCGGGAGCGGCCCGAGACACTGCCGCTGTCCTACGCCCAGCGCGGGCTGTGGTTCATCAACCGCCTCGACCCGACGGACGGCACCTACAACATCCCGCTCGTGCTGCGGCTCACCGGCTCGCTCGACACGGCCGCGCTGGAGACCGCGCTGGCCTCCGTCGCCGCCCGCCACGAAAGCCTGCGCACCGTCTTCCCGGAGACCGACGGGGTCCCCCGCCAGCTCGTTCTCGCCCCGGAAGACGCCCGCCCCGCACTGGAAACCGTCCAGACCGCGGGACAGGACGAGACCGCGCTGATCGCCGCCGCGGCCGGACGCGGCTTCGACCTGGCGGCCGAGCCGCCGCTGCGCGCCACGCTGCTGACCGCCGGACCGCACGAGCACGTCCTGGTGGTCGTCGTGCACCACATCGCCGGTGACGGCTGGTCCACCGCCCCGCTCACCCACGATCTGTCGCTGGCCTACGCGGCCGCCCTGCGCGGTGACGCACCGGCCTGGTCGCCGCTGCCCGTGCAGTACGCCGACTACGCCCTGTGGCAGCGCGAGTTGCTGGGCGACGAGAACGACCCCGACAGCGTGATCAGCCGCCAGCTCGGCTACTGGACCGAGGCTCTCCGGGGACTGCCGGAGGAGCTGGCGCTGCCCGCGGACCGCCCGCGGCCGGCCGTGCCCAGCCACAAGGGCGGACTCGTCCCCTTCGAGATGAGCCCGCAGACGCACGCCGCGCTGCTGCGGGTGGCCCGCGCCCACGGCGTCACCCCCTTCATGGTGCTGCACGCGGCTCTCGCCGCCCTCCTCACCCGGCTCGGCGCCGGCGAGGACATCCCGATCGGCGGCTCCGTCTTCGGCCGCACCGACGAGGCCCTCGACGAACTGGTCGGCTTCTTCATCAACTCCCTGGTGCTGCGCGTGAACACCGGCGGCGAGCCCACCTTCGGCGAGCTGCTGGAGCGCACCCGGCGCACCGACATCGACGCGTTCGCCCATCAGGACCTGCCGTTCGAGCGGCTCGTCGAGGCGCTCAACCCGGCGCGCTCGATGGCCCGTCACCCGCTGTTCCAGGTCAAGCTGGTGCTCCAGAACCTGGCTCGCGCCGAGGCCGGATTCCCCGGCCTGACCGCCGGGTTCGAGCAGTACGACCCGGACATGGCCAAGTTCGACCTGCTGTTCAGCGTCGCCGAACGGTTCGACGAGCGCGGTGAGCCGGCCGGCATCACGGCCGCCGCCGGCTACTCGGCCGACCTGTTCGACCGGTCGACGGTGGAGTCCCTCACCGCCCGCTTCGTCAGGCTGCTGGAAGCCTCCCTGGCCCGGCCCGAACTGCCGATCACCCGCCTGGAGGTGCTGGCCGACGACGAACGGCACGAGCTGCTGGTGGCCCGCAACGACACCGGCCGGTGCTCGCGGGGCACGCCCGGCCGTACGCTGCCGCAGCTGTTCGAGGAGCAGGCCGTACGCACCCCGCAGGCACCGGCCGTGGTATCGGACGCCGGGGAGCTGACCTACGAGGCGCTCGACTCCCGCGCCAATCGGCTGGCCCGGCTGCTGCTGGCGCGCGGCGCCGGCCCCGGGACACTGGTGGCGCTGGCCGTGCCGCGCTCGGCCGACGCCGTCCTGGCGATGCTCGCCACCGGCAAGGCAGGGGCCGCGTATCTCCCGCTGGACCCCGGCCAGCCCGGCGACCGCGTCGCCGTCCTGCTGAAGGACGCCCGGCCGGGGCTGCTGCTGACCACCGAGGACGCGCTGGCCGAGGCCCCGCACCTCGCGGCGGGCACCGCCGAGTTCCTCGTCCTCGACGGCGACGACACGGCGGCCGCACTCGCCGGGTACGCCTGCGACGGGCTCACCGACGACGAGCGCGCCGCGCCCCTGTCACCCGCCGACGCCGCATACGTCGTCTACACCTCCGGTTCCACCGGCACGCCGAAGGGCGTGGTCGTCGAGCAGCGGTCGCTGGTGGACTACGTGACCCGCTGCGCGGCGAACTACCCCGGCCTGGCCGGCCGCACCCTGCTGCACTCGCCGCTCTCCTTCGACCTGGGCCTGACCGGCCTGTACGGCACCCTGCTCGCCGGTGGCTGCCTGTACGTGGCTGACCTGGACGAGAACCTCCGGGTTCCCGGCGGGCTCACCTTCGCCAAGGTGACGCCCAGTCATCTGCCGATCCTGGAGTCCCTGCCGGACGCCTGCTCGCCCACCGGCCAACTGGTCATCGGCGGCGAGGCGTTGCACGGCGAGCAGCTCGCCGAGTGGCGCGCCCGCCACCCCCGGACCGAGGTGATCAACCACTACGGTCCGACCGAGACCACCGTGGGCTGCCTGGACCACCTCGTCCCGGCCGGGGCGGAACTGCCCGCAGGGCCGGTCCCGCTGGGCCACCCGATGCGGAACACCCGCGTCTATGTGCTGGACTCCGGACTGCGCCCCGTCCCCGACGGTGTGGCCGGCGAACTCTACGTCGCCGGTACCGGTGTGGCCCGTGGCTACCTCGGCCGTCCCGCCGGCACCGCGGAGCGGTTCGTCGCCGACCCGTACGGTCCCGCCGGAACCCGGATGTACCGCACCGGCGACCGCGTGCGCTGGGCCCGCAACGGCGCCCTGGAATACCTCGGCCGCACCGACCACCAGGTCAAGGTGCGCGGCTACCGCATCGAACCGGGCGAGATCGAGGCCCGGTTGATGACCGCTCCGGGTGTCCGCCAGGCCGTCTGCCTGGTACGCGAGGACCGGCCCGGCGACCGGCGCCTGATCGCCTACGTGGGCGCCGAGGCCCCGCTGCCCGGCTCCGAGACGCTGCGCACCCATGTCGCCGCGGCCCTGCCCGAGTACCTGGTCCCGTCCGCGGTCGTCGTCCTCGACCGGCTCCCGCTCACCGCCAACGGAAAGATCGACCGCGCGGCCCTGCCCGACCCGGAGTTCGCCGCCGGACCGCCGGCCCGCGCCCCGCGCACGCCTGAGGAGGAGATCCTCTGCGGTCTGTTCGCCGACATCCTCGGCCTGGACCGGGTCGGTATCGACGACGACTTCTTCGCACTCGGCGGCCACTCCCTGCTGGCCATGCGGCTGCTCAGCCGGATCGCCTCGACCCTCGGCGCACGCATCGGCATCAAGGCGCTGTTCGACGCGCCGACCGTCGCCGGCATCGCCGCCCGCCTCGGCTCCGCCGACGACACCCGGCCCGCGCTGCTCCCGGCCGGCCGCGGTGAGGGGATACCGCTGTCGTTCGCCCAGCTCAGGCTGTGGTTCCTCAACCGCCTCGAAGGCCCCAACGCCACCTACAACGTGCCGCTGATCCTGCGCCTGACCGGTGAGATCGACCGCCCCGCGCTGCGTGCCGCCCTCCGCGACGTCGTCACCCGCCACGAGAGCCTGCGCACCGTGTTCCCCGAGTCCGACGGCGTGCCCCGTCAGCATGTCCTCGGTCCGGCCGAGGGAGCGCCGGCGCTGGAGGAGACCGAGGTCGGCGCGGACGAACTGGCCGCCGCGGTCGACGAGACCGTGGTGCGCGGCTTCGACCTGGTCGCCCAGCCGCCGCTGCGGGCCCGCCTGCTCACCACGGCCGGCACCGGCACCGCGGTGCTCGTGCTGGTGACCCACCACATCGCCAGCGACGGCTGGTCGCTCACCCCGCTGCTGCGGGACCTGAGCCGGGCCTACGCCGCCCGCACCCGGGGCACGGCCCCCGCCTGGCGGCCGCTGCCCGTGCAGTACGCCGACTACGCCCTGTGGCAGCGCGAGGTGATGGGCGACGAGAACGACCCGGACAGCCGCCTCTCCCGGCAACTGGAGCACTGGACCACCGTGCTCGACGGCCTCCCGGAGGAACTGGAGCTGCCCACCGACCGTCCGCGTCCGGACGCCGCCAGCTACCGCGGCGACCACGTCCCCTTCGCGCTCGACGCCGAGGGGCACGCCGGACTCGTCGCCCGGGCCAGGGCGAACGGCGTCAGTGTCTTCATGGCGTTGCAGGCCGGTCTCGCCGCACTGCTGACCCGGCTCGGCGCCGGCACCGACATCCCGCTCGGCACCCCCATCGCGGGCCGCACCGACGACGCGCTGGACGAGCTGGTCGGCTTCTTCGTCAACTCGCTGGTGCTGCGCACCGACACCTCCGGCGACCCCACGTTCCGTGAGCTGCTGGCCCGGGTCCGGGAGACCGACCTGGCCGCCTACACGCACCAGGACCTGCCGTTCGAACGGCTCGTGGAGGAGCTGAACCCGACCCGGTCGCTCGCCCGTCACCCGCTGTTCCAGATCATGCTCATCCTGCACAACATGGGCCGGCCCGAGGCCGCCCTGGAAGGACTGGAGGTGCGGGTCGAGGGCGCCGAGGCCCCCGTGGCCAAGTTCGACCTCTCCGTCAGCCTCTGGGAGCAGTACGCCGACGACGGAGGCGCGGAGGGCATCCTCGGCCAGATCGAGTACGCCACCGATCTGTTCGACCGGTCCACCGCCGAGGCCGTCGCCGACCGCTTGCAGCGCCTGCTGACCGCGGCCGTCGCGGCCCCGGAGCAGTCGATCGGCACGCTCGGCATCCTCACCGGCGAGGAGCGGCACACGCTGCTCGTGGAGCGCAACGACACCGCCCATGAGCTGCCCGAGGCATCTCTGCCCGAGCTGTTCGCCGCCCAGGCCGCCCGGACTCCGCAGGCCACCGCCCTGGTCAGCGGCACACTGCGGCTCACCTACGCGGAACTGGACGCCCGTGCGGAGCAGCTCGGCGCCGCACTGCTCGACCGGGGCGTGCGGCCCGAGGACCGGGTGGCGCTGCTGCTCGCCACACGGGCCGACCATGTGGTGGCGACCCTGGCCGTCGCCAAGGCCGGCGGTGTCTATGTGCCGCTGGACGGGCGCAGCCCCAAGGCGCGGCTGGCGCACATCCTGGAGAGCACCGGAGCCGCGGCCGTCGTCACGGACGCCACGAGCGCCGCACTGCTTCCGGACGGCCCGGCCGTCGTCGTACGCGCCGACAGCCTGCCGGACCGGGACGCCACGGACCTCCCCGCGACGCCTCCGGCGGTGACCGTCCAGCCCGACCGGCTGGCGTACATCATGTACACCTCCGGCTCCACCGGTGAGCCGAAGGGCGTCGCGGTCACCCACCGCAACGTCGCCGGGCTGGCCCGCGACCGCTACTGGGGCCACGGCCCGGACGACCGGGTGCTGCTGCACTCGCCCGTCACGTTCGACGCCTCGACCTACGAACTGTGGGGTCCGCTGCTGAGCGGCGCCCGGATCGTCGCCTCGGACGCCGACGCCACGGACATCGCCTCGCTCGCCCGCACCATGACCGAACACGGGGTGACCGCCGGCCTGTTCAGCGAGGGCATCTTCCGGCTGCTCGCCGAGAACCACCCGGAGAGCTTCCGCGGCCTGCGCGACATCTACGTCGGCGGCGACACCATGTCCGCGACCGCCGTGCGCAAGGTCCTGGAGCACGCCCCTGGAGCGCGGCTGACCAACAGCTACGGACCCACCGAGTCCACGCTGGCCGTCGTCCACCACGCGCTGACCGCCCAGGACATCGACCGGAACACCTTCCCGATCGGACGCCCGCTCGACAACACCCGGGTCCATGTCCTGGACGAGCACCTGCGACCGGTGCCGCCCGGTGTCACCGGCGAGTTGTACGTCGCGGGCGAGGGACTGGCCCGCGGCTACGACGGCCGGGCCGGGCTCACCGCCGAGCGGTTCGTCGCCGACCCGTACGGCCCGGCCGCGACCCGTATGTACCGCACCGGAGACCGGGTCAGGTGGCGCGCCGACGGCACGCTGGAGTTCGCCGGGCGCACCGACGACCAGGTCAAGGTCCGCGGCTTCCGCATCGAGCCCGGCGAGGTCGAGACCGCCGTCGCGTCCTTCCCCGGCACGGCCCAGGCCGTCGTGGCCGTACGCGAGGACCGCCCCGGCGACAAGCGCCTGGTCGCCTATGCGGTGCCCGTCCCCGGCGCCACTGTGGACCCGGCGGCCCTCAGGGCCCATGTGGCCGCGCTGCTGCCCGACTACATGGTGCCCGCGGCGTTCGTCCTGCTGGACGCGCTGCCGCTGACCCGCACCGGGAAGCTGGACCGCAAGGCCCTGCCCGCGCCCGACTACTCGGGCGGCGGCGGACGCGGCCCGCGGGGCGAGCGCGAGGAGGTGCTGTGCCGACTGTTCGGTGAACTGCTCGGCGCCCCGGACATCACCGTCGACGACAACTTCTTCGCCAGGGGCGGCGACAGCATCGTCTCCATCCAGCTGGTCAGCCGTGCCCGGCAGGCCGGGCTGGTCCTCACCCCCCGGGACGTCTTCCAGTACCAGACCGTGGCGGGGCTCGCCCTGGCCGCGGCCGAGGCGGCCGACGACGACCCGGCGGCACACGACGACGGGACCGGCTCCGTACCGCTCACCCCGATCATGGAATGGCTGCGTGAACTGGGCGGCCCGCTGGCGGGGTTCAACCAGTCGGTGCTGCTCCGGGTGCCCGCGGGACTCACCGGGGAAGGACTCGACGCCGCCGTGCGGGCACTGCTCGACCGGCACGACGCGCTGCGCGCCCGGCTGGACCGCACCGATCCCGGCCGCTGGAGCCTGGAGATCGCGCCGGCGGACGGGACCGGAGCGGCCCGGCACATCCGCCGTGTGGACGTCTCCGCGCGGCCGGACACCGAGCTGGCCGGTGTGCTCGCCGAGCAGGCCGAGGCGGCCCGCCGCGAACTGGACCCGGACGCGGGCGACATGCTCCGCGTGGTCTGGTTCGACGCCGGCGAGGCCCGGGACGGACGTCTGCTGATGCTGGCCCACCACCTGGTGGTGGACGGGGTGTCCTGGCGCGTCCTGGTCCCGGACCTGATGTCCGGCTGGCTCGCCCACACGGCCGGCCGTGACATCGCCCTGGAGCCGGTCCGCACCTCGTTCCGCACCTGGGCGGAGCGTCTCGTCGAGCGCGGCCGCGGCACCGCTGCGGAAGCCGAACTGCCGCTGTGGGAGCGCATGACGGGGGCCCCGGACCCCCGGCTCACCGCCCGGCCGCTGGACCCCGCCACGCACACCAAGGGCACCGCCCGGCACCGTACGGCCGTCCTGCCGGCCGAGCGCACGCAACCGCTGCTCGGCACCGTCCCCGCCGCCCTCGACGCGGGCGTGGACGAGGTGCTGCTGACCGGCTTCGCCCTGGCACTCGCCGAATGGCGGCGGCAGCGCGGAACCGGCGGCGGCAGCCCGGTGCTGATCGACCTGGAGAGCCATGGCCGGGACGAGTCGGGCGCGGCCGATCTGTCCCGCACCGTCGGCTGGTTCACCGCCATGCACCCGCTCCGGCTCGACCCGGGCGCGCGCTGGCACGAGATCAGGGACGGCGGCCCCGCCCTCGGCACCGCACTGCAGCGGATCAAGGAGCAGCTGCGTGCCCTGCCCGGCAAGGGAGTCGGATACGGGCTGCTGCGGTACGTGAATCCGCGCACCGCCGCCGTACTGGCCGACGCGCCCGGTCCGCAGATCGGCTTCAACTATCTGGGCCGGGTCCGCGCCGACCGGAACGGACCCGCCGACTGGGGGCCGGCGCCCGAGAACGTGCATATCGCGCCCACCGACCCGGACCTGCCGTTCGCCCACGCGCTGGAACTGAACGCGGTCACGCACGACCGCGCCGACGGCCCGCAGCTGAAGGTCACCTGGTCGTGGCCGGACGCTCTCTTCGAGGAGCACGAGATCGAGGCCCTGACCGACCTGTGGTTCACGGCCCTGGACGCGCTGGTACAGCACGCCGCCGACCCGGTCACCGGTACCCGCACCGGTGATCCCGCCCCGGCCGACGTTTCCCTGGTGGACCTCCTCCAGGACGAGATCGATGAGCTTGAGTCCGAGTGGAGTGAGTGACATGACGCAGAACCGGCTTGCGGAGCCCAAGCGTTCCGGCATCGAGGACGTACTGCCGCTCTCGCCGTTGCAGGAGGGGCTGCTGTTCCACTCGCTGCTCGCCGGGGACGGCGAGGACGTCTACACCGTCCAGCTGATGGTGGACCTGGCCGGCCCCCTGGACGGGACCTGGCTGAGGACCGCGATGGAGACCGTGCTGCGCAGGCACGCGAACCTGCGGGCCGGCTTCCGGTCGGTACGGTCCGGCAGGCCCGTGCAGTTCGTGCCGCGCGCGGTGGCACTGCCCTGGCGTGAGGCCGACGTCAGTGGCCTCCCCGAGGACGGCCGCGCCGCCGAGCTGGACCGGCTGGCCGACCGGGACCGCGCCGAACGTTTCGACCTGGCCGTGCCGCCCCTGATCCGCTGCCTGCTGGTCCGCCGCGAGGCGGAGCTGCACCGGCTGATCATCACCAACCACCACATCCTGCTGGACGGCTGGTCGGTCCCCGTCCTGCTGCGTGAACTGTTCACCGTCTACGAGCGGGGCGAGGCGGCCCTCGCCCCCGCCACTCCCTACCGGCGCTACCTGGAGTGGCTGTCCCGTCAGGACCGCCCGGCCACCGAGCGTGCCTGGAGCGGCGCCCTGGACGGCGTGACCGAGCCCACCCGCCTGGTCGCGGCACACCCCGGCCGTGCGCCGCAGATGCCGGAACGCGTGGAGTCCCTGCTGTCCGCCGAGGTGAGCGCGGGCCTCCAGCGGCTCACCACGGAACACTCGATCACCCTCAACACGGCCGTCCAGGTGGCCTGGGCCGCCCTGCTCGGCCGGCTGACGGGGCGCACCGACGTGGTGTTCGGGACGACCGTCTCGGGACGCCCGGCCGAGGTGCCCGGCATCGAGTCCATGGTCGGCCTGTTCATCAACACCGTGCCGGTACGGGTCCGGATGCAGGATGCCGCGGAGCCGTGGGCGACCGCCCTCGCGCGGGTGCAGAACGAGCAGTCGGAGCTGGGCGCCCACCAGCACCTGGGCCTCGCCGACATCCAGGCCCGCGCCGGGATCGGCGAACTCTTCGACACCACCGTGCTGGTCGAGAACTACCCGGTCGACCCGGCCACGACGTCCCGGCTGGAGTCGGGGCTGCAACTGGTCGGTGCGAAGGGGCGCGACGCCACCCACTACCCGCTGACCCTCGTCGTCTCGAAGGCTGCCGACGGGCTGCACGCACGGCTCGACTTCCGCGCCGATCTGTTCGACCGCGCGGAGGCGGAGGCACTGCTGGGGCGCTTCGAGCGGGTGTTGCGTGCGGTGGTGACGGATGCGGACCGGCCGGTGGGTGAGCTGGAGGTCCTGGGCGAGGGCGAGCGTGAGCTGCTGGTCTCCGGGTGGAATGCGACGGAGTCCGAGGTCCGGGCCGGTCTGCTGCCGGAGTGGTTCGGGGAGCAGGTGGCGCGGACGCCGGACGCGGAGGCTGTCCGGTGCGGTGAAGTGTCGCTCTCGTACGCGGAGTTGGATGCGCGTGCGGTGGGTGTGGCCAATGAGCTGATCGGGCGGGGTGTGCGCCCGGGTTCGTTGGTGGCGCTGGCGGTGCCGCGTTCGGTGGACGCGGTGGTGGCGATGCTGGCGGTGGCGAAGGCGGGCGCGGCGTTCCTGCCGGTGGACCTGGACTTCCCGGCGGACCGTATCGCGTACATGTTGGACGATGCGGCGCCCGCGGTGGTGCTGACGGCCGGGGACGCGCTGGTCACCGACCACCCGGTGCTACGTCTGGAGGGCATCGCGCCCGCTGCCGAGCTGTCGGTGGCGCGGGAGGCGTCGGCCGGTGATCCGGCGTATGTGCTGTACACGTCGGGGTCGACGGGGCGCCCCAAGGGTGTCGTCATCGGCCACGGTGCGCTGCGCAACTTCCTGTGGGCGATGCGTGACCGGGTGGAACTCACCGCCGGCGAGCGCTGGTTGGCGGTGACGACGTTCGGGTTCGACATCTCGCTGCTGGAGGTCTTCCTGCCGCTGGTGACCGGCGCCGCAGTGGTGGTCGCGGATCGTGATGTGGTGCGGGATCCGGCCGAGTTGGGCCGGTTGATACGTACGCAGGGTGCGTCGGTGATGCAGGCCACGCCGACCCTGTGGCGCGCGCTGATCGAGACGGACGCCGAGGCCGTCGACGGGCTGCGGGTTCTCGTGGGCGGCGAGGCGCTCGACGCCTCACTGGCCACTGCGCTCGCGGGCCGGGCCGCGAAGGTTCTGAACATGTACGGGCCGACCGAGACCACGATCTGGTCGACCGGCTCGGTCGTCGCAGGTGAGAACGTCACCATCGGCGGTCCGATCGCCAACACCCAGGTCCATGTGCTGGACGGGCGGCTGGGTCTGGTGCCGCCGGGTGTCGCCGGTGAGTTGTACATCGCCGGTGACGGTGTGGCCCACGGTTACCTGAACCGTCCGGCTCTGACGGCGGGCCGGTTCGTGGCGAACCCCTACGGCGGCGGCCGGATGTACCGGACCGGGGACCTGGTGAAGTGGTCGTCCGAGGGCACCCTGGAGTTTCTGGGCCGGGTCGACGACCAGGTCAAACTCCGGGGCCATCGGATCGAGTTGGGCGAAGTCGAGGGGGCTCTGGCCACCGCCGAGGGCGTCGCCCGTGCGGTCGCGACGGTCCGTGAGGACACCCCGGGCGACAAGCGCCTGGTCGGCTACATCGTCGCGACCACCACGGTGGACGCCGAAGCCGTCCGCCGGCATGCGGCGGGCCTGCTCCCCGCGTACATGGTCCCTTCGACCGTCATGGTCCTGGAAACCATCCCGCTCACCCCGAACGGCAAGACCGACCGTAAGGCGCTGCCCGCCCCGGACTCGTCGGGCGGCATCAGCCGTGAGCCGCGTACCCCGCAGGAGGAGATCCTGTGCGGGCTGTTCGCCGAGGTGCTCGGCGTCGCCCGGGTCGGCATCGACGACAGCTTCTTCGACCGCGGCGGCCACTCGCTGCTCGCCACCCGGCTGGTGTCCCGCATCCGCACCGCCCTCGGCGCCGAACTCCCCATCCGCGCCCTGTTCGAGACGCCCACCGCCGCCGGACTCGCGGCCCGCCTCGACAGCGCGGCGGCCGCGCGGACCCCGCTCGTCCGGCAGCGGCGTCCCGACACCGTTCCGCTGTCCTTCGCCCAGCGCCGGCTCTGGTTCATCAACCGGATGGAACCCGGTAGCGCGCACTACAACATCTCCCTGGCGCTGCGGCTGCGCGGCAGCCTCGACCGGGACGCGCTGAGCGCCGCGTTCGCCGATGTGGTCACCCGCCACGAGAGCCTGCGCACCGTGTTCCCCGAGACCGACGGCCGGCCCCGCCAGGCCGTCCTCGACGCCGCGTCCGTCGCCGGACAGGTGCTGCGGCACGTCGACACCGGCGGCCGAGGCACCGAGGCCGTGGTGTCGGAGACCGTCCGGCGGGGCTTCGACCTCACGACGCAGAGTCCGCTGCGCGCCACCCTGATCAGCGAGGCTCCCGACGAGCACGTCCTGGTGATCGTGCTGCACCACATCGCGGGCGACGCCTGGTCGATGCGGCCGCTCGCCCGGGACCTGGGCGACGCCTACACGGCCCGCCTCGGCGGTACCGGCCCGCAGTGGGCGCCGCTGCCCGTCCAGTACGCCGACTACGCGCTGTGGCAGCGGGAGCTGTTCGGCGACGAGAACGACCCGGACAGTGAGATCTCCCGGCAGCTGGCCCACTGGACGGAAGCGCTGGCGGGTCTCCCCGAGGAACTGGCGATCCCCACCGACCGGCCCCGCCCCGACGAGAGCACCCACCAGGGCGCCCGGGTCCGCTTCGAGCTGGACGCCCAGCTGCACCGGCGGCTGCTGACCCTCGCCCAGCAGAGCGGCACCAGTATGTTCATGGTGCTCCAGGCCGCGCTGGCCACCCTGCTGACCCGGCTGGGCGCCGGCACCGACATCCCCATCGGCACCCCGGTCGCCGGCCGTACCGACGACGCCACCGAGGAACTGGTCGGCTTCTTCATCAACGAACTGGTGCTGCGCACCGACACCTCGGGCGCGCCCACCTTCCGTGAGCTGCTGGCCCGCGTCCGGGAGACCGACCTGGCGGCCTACGCCCATCAGGACGTGCCGTTCGAGCGGCTGGTGGAGGAGCTGAACCCGGCACGGTCGCTCGCCCGGCATCCGCTGTTCCAGGTCGTCCTGGCACTCCAGAACACCGCCCAGCCCACCCTCGACCTGCCCGGTCTCGACATCGGCGCCGCGCCCGGTGGCTCCGGTGCGGCCCGCTTCGACCTGTCGTTCGCGCTGAACGAGCGCCGCACGGACGACGGCGCCCCGGACGGCCTGGACGCGTTCGCCGAGTTCGCCACCGACCTGTTCGACCCGGCCACGGTCGAGACGATGGTGGAACGCTTCGTCCGGCTGCTGACGGCGGCCGTCGCCGACCCCGACCGGTCGATCGGCGACATCGAGATCCTGGACGGCGAGGAACGCCACCGCCTGCTGACGGGCCGGGACGACACCGCCCGGCCGCTGCCGGAGCGGCTGGTCCCGCAGCTGATCGAGGCCCAGGCGGCCCGTACGCCGGAAGCCCCCGCCGTCGTCTTCGGCGGTACCACCCTCTCGTACGCCGAGCTGAACGCGCGGGCCAACCGGCTCGCCCGGCTGCTCGTCGCTCGCGGCGCCGGCCCGGAGCACATCGTCGCCACGGCCGTGCCGAAGTCGCCCGAACTGGCCGTCACCGTCCTGGCGGTGATGAAGTCCGGGGCCTCCTACCTCCCCGTCGACACCGAGTACCCCGCCGAGCGCATCGCCTACATGCTGGCCGACGCCTCGCCGACGCTCGTCGTCACCACCCAGGACGTGCGCCCGCACCTGCCCCGGACCACCGGAACGCCGGTGCTGGTGCTGGACACCCCGGCGACCGTCGCGGACCTCGGCGCACACGGCTCCGCGGACCTCACCGACGCCGACCGCGCAGCCGCGCTGCTGCCGGACCACCCGGTGTATGTGATCTACACGTCCGGCTCGACCGGCACCCCCAAGGGTGTCGTCGTCCGCCACGGCGGCCTGGCGGACTATGTGACCGCCGCGGCCGAGGCGTACGAAGGCGTCGGCGGCACCGTCCTGCTGCACTCCTCCATCTCCTTCGACACCACCGTGACCTCGCTGCACGTCCCGCTGACCGTCGGCGGCTGCCTGCGGATCACCGAGCTGCTCGACGGCACCCCGCCCGAGCCGTTCAGCCTCCTGAAGGTGACACCGAGCCACCTCGGACTGCTCACCGGCACCGACGGGCCCGAGGACGGCTCCGGTGAACTCCTCGTCGCGGGCGAGGCCCTGACGGCCGGCGCCGTCGCCTCCTGGCGCGAACGGCATCCGAAGTCGGCGGTGTTCAACGTCTACGGCCCGACCGAGACCACCGTCAGCGCCGTGCACCACCGCATCGCACCCGGCGCCGAACTCACCGACGGGCCCGTGCCGGTGGGCACCCCGTTCGCCCACACCCGTGCCTATGTGCTGGACGACCGGCTCGCCCCGGTGCCCGCCGGGGTCACCGGCGAGCTGTACCTCGCGGGCGAGGGGGTGGCCCGCGGCTACCTCGGGCGGCCCGCCCTGACCGGCGAGCGGTTCGTGGCCGACCCGTTCGGCCCCGCCGGTACGCGTATGTACCGCACGGGCGACCTCGTGCGCTGGACCGGCGGCGGTGTGCTGGAGTTCGCGGGACGCGCCGACGACCAGGTCAAGGTCCGCGGCCACCGCATCGAACTCGGCGAGGTCGAGGCCGCGCTGGCCGCACTCCCCGACGTCGGACGCGCCGTCGCCACGGTGCGCGAGGACACCCCCGGAGACCGCCGGCTGGTGGGCTACCTCAGCCCCGCACCCGGCGCGACCGCGCCGGACGGCGAAGCGGTGCGCCGCCAGGTCGCCGGCGTCCTGCCGGAGTACATGGTCCCCTCGGCCGTGGTGGTCCTCGACTCGGTCCCGCTGACCCCCAACGGCAAGGCCGACCGCACGGCCCTGCCCGCTCCCCGGCAGAGCCTCGTGCCGCGCGGCCGGGAGGCCCGCACCCCGCAGGAGGAGATCCTGTGCGGGCTGTTCGCCGAGGTGCTCGGCGTCGGCCGGGCCGGTATCGACGACAGCTTCTTCGACCTCGGCGGCCACTCCCTGCTCGCCACCCGGCTGCTCAGCCGGATCAGGTCCGTACTCTCCGCGCAGCTCAGTATCCGGGACCTGTTCGAGGCCCCGACCGTCGCCGGTCTCGCCGAGCGCCTCCAGCGGGCGGGTGCCGCCCGCCCCGCGCCCGCCCCGGCCGCGCGGCCCGCGCGGGTGCCGTTGTCCCTCGCCCAGCGCAGGCTGTGGTTCATCAACCGGATGGACCCGGCCGACCCGCTGTACAACATCCCGATGGTGCTGCGGCTGCGCGGCACCCTCGACCGGGAAGCCCTGCGGGCCGCGCTCGCCGATGTGGTGGCCCGGCACGAGAGTCTGCGCACCGTCTTCCCCGAGACCGACGGGGAGCCGTGGCAGGAGGTGCTCGACCCGCGGCGTCACCCGTTCACTCTGGCCGAGCCGGACGGGGCGGGGGCCGGGGACACCGGCGCACTGATCGCGGGCTTCACCGGCCGCGGCTTCGACCTCGTCGAGGACGTTCCGTTCCGGGCCGCGTTGCTCGGCGCCGGCCCCGACGAGCAGGTGCTGGTCCTCGTGCTGCACCACATCGCCGCCGACGCCTGGTCGCTGAGCCCGCTCGCCGCCGACCTGGCCGCCGCCTACACCGCCCGCAGCGGCGGCGACGCCCCGCAGTGGGCGCCGCTGCCGGTCCAGTACGCGGACTACGCCCTGTGGCAGCGCGAGATCCTCGGCGACGAGACCGACCCGGAGAGCGAACTCTCCCGCCAGCTGGCCCACTGGACCGAGGCCCTGGCAGGACTGCCCGAGGAGCTGGACCTGCCGGCCGACCGGCCGCGTCCGGCGTCGGGTTCGCAGCGAGGGGCGAAGCACCGCTTCTCCTTCGACGCCCAGCTGCACCGCCAGTTGCTGGCGCTGGCCAACGCCACCGGCACCAGCCTCTTCATGGTGGTGCAGGCGGGTCTGGCCACGGTGCTGTCCCGTCTGGGCGGCGGCACGGACATCCCGATCGGCGCGCCCATCGCCGGACGTACCGACGACGCGCTGGACGACCTCGTCGGCTTCTTCCTGAACACGCTGGTCCTGCGCACCGACACCTCGGGCGAGCCCACTTTCCGTGAGCTGCTGGCCCGCGTCCGGGAGACCGACCTGGCGGCCTACGCCAACCAGGACGTGCCGTTCGAGCGGCTGGTGGAGGAGCTGAACCCGACCCGCTCGCTCACCCGCCACCCCCTGTTCCAGGTGACCCTGACCGTCCAGAACACCGCACGCGCCGAACTGGAGCTGCCAGGTCTCACGGTCGCCCCCGAGAGCGGCGAAAGCCACTGGGCCAGGTTCGACCTGTCGTTCGGCCTGGGGGAGCGGCGTACCGCCAAGGGCGTCCCCCATGGCGTCGAGGGTGTCGTCGAATACGCCACCGCTCTCTTCGACCGCGCCACGGCGGAGTCGGTCGTGACCCGCCTTGAGCGGGTGTTGCGCGCGATGGTCGCCGATCCGGACGGCCGGGTGGCCGAGGTGGATGTTCTTTCCGCCGGTGAGCGTGGGTTGGTCCGGTCGGGCTGGAACGACTCGGCGTGCGAGATTCCGGTAGGCCTGCTGCCGGAGTGGCTGGCAGGGCAGGTGGCGCGGACGCCGGATGCCGAGGCGGTGGTGTGCGGTGACGTGTCGTGGTCGTACGCGGAGCTGGACGCGCGGGCCAACGGTGTGGCCAATGAGCTGATCCGGCGGGGAGTCGCCGCGGGCTCGGTGGTGGCGCTGGCGGTGCCGCGGTCGGCGGATGCGGTGGTCGCGATGCTGGCGGCCGGGAAGGCCGGGGCCGCGTTCCTGCCGGTGGACCCGGACTTCCCGGCGGACCGGATCGCGTACCTGCTCGCGGACGCCGCACCGGCGGTCGTCGTGACCACCGGCGCGATGCTGCCGCGGCTGCCCGGGAGCGACCGTCCCGTCCTGGTCCTCGACGCGGTCGAGCCGGCCGCCGCTCTTCTCGAAGCGCGACGGGTGTCGGCGCTGGATCCGGCATACGTGCTGTACACGTCGGGTTCGACGGGGCGTCCGAAGGGCGTGGTGGTTCCGCACGGGGCGTTGCGCAATTTCCTGTGGTCGATGCGTACCCAGACGGGGCTGTCGTCGTCGGACCGGCTGCTCGCGGTGACGACGTTCGGGTTCGACATTTCGTTGCTGGAGGTGTTCCTGCCGCTGGTGGTGGGTGCCTCGGTGGTGGTGGCGGACCGTGATGTGGTGCGTGATCCGGTGGAGTTGGGCCGGTTGGTGCGTGCTGAGGGCGTGTCGCTGATGCAGGCGACGCCGGGTCTGTGGCGTGCGGTGCTGGAGTCCGCGCCGGAGTCGGTGGAGGGCTTGCGGGTGCTGGTGGGCGGTGAGGCGCTGGACGCTTCGCTGGCCGAGGCGCTGGCAGCTCGTGCCGAGTCGGTGCTGAACATGTACGGGCCGACGGAGACGACGATCTGGTCGACCAGTGCGCCGGTGACAGGTGGTCAGGTGTCGATCGGTGGCCCGATCGCGAACACGCGGGTGTATGTGCTGGACCCGCGGCTGGGTCTGGTGCCGCCGGGTGTGGCCGGTGAGCTGTATATCGCCGGTGACGGTGTGGCGCTGGGCTATCTGAACCGTCCTGGTCTGACGGCGGGCCGGTTCGTGGCCGATCCGTTCGGGCCGGCCGGAGCGCGGATGTACCGCACCGGAGATCTGGTGAAGTGGTCGGCCGATGGCGCGTTGGAGTTCGTCGGGCGCGCCGACGACCAGGTCAAGCTCCGCGGCTACCGCATCGAACTCGGCGAAATCGAGGCCCGGTTGCGGGCCGTCCCGGAGGTCACGGACGCCGTCGCGGCCGTCGTGACCGGGCCCGGCGGACACGCACAGCTCGTCGGCTACGTCGTGGGTACCGAGGACACCGAGGCGGTGCGGCAGACCCTGTCCGCCGTGCTTCCCGCGTACATGGTGCCGTCGGTGATCATGGCGCTGGAGTCGGTGCCGCGGACCCCGAACGGCAAGACCGACCGCAAGGCGCTGCCCGCCCCGGACTCGTCGGGCGGCACCAGCCGTGAGCCGCGTACCCCGCAGGAGGAGATCCTGTGCGGGCTGTTCGCCGAGGTGCTCGGCGTCGCCCGGGTCGGCATCGACGACAGCTTCTTCGACCGCGGCGGCCACTCGCTGCTCGCCACCCGGCTGGTGTCCCGCATCCGCACCGCCCTCGGCGCCGAACTCCCCATCCGCGCCCTGTTCGAGGCCCCCACGATCGCCCAACTGGTGTCGCACCTGCACGACGCCGGTGCCGCACGCACCGCGCTCGTCCGCCAGGAACGCCCCGAGGCCATCCCGCTGTCCTTCGGCCAGCGCCGGCTGTGGGTGCTCGATCAGTTGGAGGAAGCCGGTCCGCTCTACCATCTGCCGCTTGTCGCCCGGCTGCGCGGCGCGCTCGACCGGGACGCCCTGCGCGCGGCGCTCGCCGACGTGGCGACCCGCCACGAGAGCCTGCGCACCGTCTTCCGGGTGTCCGGTGGACAGCCCCGGCAGGTCGTCCTCGACCCCGGCGCGGCCCGGCCCACGCTGCGGGTGGCGGAAATCGAGGAGTCCGGAATCGGCCAAGCCGTCGCCGCGGCACGCAATGAGAAATTCCGTCTCGACACCGACCTTCCGCTGCGGGCCACCCTGCTGGCCCTGGGGCCGGACGAGCACGTGCTGGTGATCGTGCTGCACCACATCGCCGGCGACGCCTGGTCGATGCGGCCGCTGGTGCGCGACCTCAGCGAGGCGTACACCGCCCGCTGCGCCGGTGGTGCCCCCCGGTGGGCGCCGCTCGCCGTCCAGTACGCCGACTACGCCCTGTGGCAGCGGGAACTCCTCGGCACCGAGAGCACGGACGGCGAGGCGGCTCGCCAACTGGCCTACTGGGCGGGGGCGCTCAAGGACCTGCCCGAGGAACTCGCGCTGCCCGCCGACCGCCCGCGGCCGGCGGAGGCCAGCCACCGGGGCGGGCTGGTCCCGTTCGAACTGGACGCGGAGCTGCACGGACAGCTGCTGGAACTGGCCCGGTCGGGCCAGGCGACGGTGTTCATGGTGCTCCAGGCCGCGCTGGCCGCCCTGCTGACCCGGCTGGGCGCGGGCACCGACATCCCCATCGGCACCCCGGTCGCGGGACGCGGCGATGTCGCCACGGAGGAGCTGGTCGGCTTCTTCGTGAACACGCTGGTGCTGCGCAACGACACCGACCGCAACCCGTCGTTCCGTGAGCTGCTGGCCCGGGTCAGGGAGACCGATCTGGCGGCCTACGCGCACCAGGACGTGCCGTTCGAGCGGCTCGTCGACGTGCTGGGTGTCAAGCGCTCGCTGGCCCGTCACCCGCTGTTCCAAGTGATGCTCGTCCTCGACAACTTCAGCCGCGCGAAGGCCGACCTGGAAGGCCTGCGCAGCGTGGGGGGCATCGAGGCGCCGTCAGCGGAGGGGCCGGGCAGGGCGAAGTTCGATCTGTCCCTGCGGGTGTCGGAGCGCCTCGCCGAAACCGGCGGCCCGGCCGGCATGACCGGAAGTTTCTCCTACGCGATGGACCTGTTCGACCGCTCGACGGTCGAGGCGATGGCAGCCGGCTTCATACGGCTGCTGAAGACAGTGGTGGCCGACCCCGATCGGCCGATCGGAGAGGTGGAGAGTGTGGACACACAGGAGCGCCATGTGCTGCCGCCGGGCCTGAACGGCACCGGCCCGGCGCTGCTGGAGCCGTCGGTGACGCAGCTGATCGAGGCCCAGGCGGCCCGCACGCCGGACGCCCCCGCGGTGAAGTGCGGTGACCTGACCGTCTCGTACGCCGAACTGAACGCGCGGGCCAACCGCCTCGCCCATCTGCTGATCGGGCGCGGCGCCGGGCCCGAGAGCGTGGTCGCGCTGATGGTGCCGCGGTCGGTGGAGATGATCGTCGCGGTGCTCGCGGTGCTGAAGTCCGGCGCCGCGTACCTGCCGGTCGACAGCGCCTACCCGGCCGACCGGATCGCGTACATGCTCGACGACGCGCGCCCGTCGCTGGTGGTCGGCACCGCCGCGGCCGAGGGCGGCCCGACCGGCTCCGCGGCGCCCGCCCGTATCGTCCTCGACGACGCGGCCACCATGGCCGAACTCACCGCGCTCTCCGACGCGGACCCCGTGGACGCCGACCGCACCGCGCCGCTCACCGCCCGCACCCCGGCGTACGTCATCTACACCTCGGGATCCACCGGCCGGCCCAAGGGCGTGATCGTGGAACACCACGGCATCCCCAACCTGGTGCGGGCCCGCATCGAGCCCTACGCGATGGGCCCCGGCAGCCGTGTCCTCCAGTTCGCCTCACTGAGCTTCGACGCCGCGATATCCGAGATCTGCACCCCGCTCGGCTCCGGCGCCTGCCTGGTCCTCGGCCCCGCCGACATGCTCGACCAGGTCGCCGAACTGCCCGAGCTGATCCGCACCCACGGCGTGACGCATGCGACGCTGCCGCCCGCGGTGCTGAGCCGGCTCTCCGCCGACAGCCTGCCGTCGGTCCGCACCCTCGTCATCGCGGGCGAGGCGGCCCAGCCCGGACTCGTACCGGAATGGGCCCCCGGACGCCGGATGTTCAACGCCTACGGCCCGACCGAGACCACCGTCTCCTGCACCATGGCCGGGCCCCTGCCGGCCGAGCCCGGGGTGCCGCCGATCGGCAGCGCGCTGCCGAACACCCGGACGTACGTCCTGGACGACACCCTGCGTCCGGTCGACACCGGCGAGACCGGTGAGCTGTACGTCGCCGGAGCCGGTGTGGCCCGTGGCTACCTCGGCCGGGCCGCGCTGACCGGTGAGCGGTTCGTGGCCGACCCGTTCGGCCCCGCCGGAACCCGGATGTACCGCACCGGCGACGTGGTCCGCCGCCGTACGGACGGTGCCCTCGAATTCGCCGGCCGCGCCGACGACCAGGTCAAGATACGCGGCTACCGCATCGAGCTCGGCGAGGTCCAGGAAGCGCTCGCGTCCTGCCCCGGCGTCGGCGAGGCGGTCGTCGTGGTCCGCGAGGACGAGCCCGGCCGACAGCAGCTGGCCGGCTATCTCACTCCGGCGCCCGGAGCGGGCCTGGACACCGCGCCCGTCCGCGCCCGGCTGGCGGAGACCCTGCCCGCATACATGGTGCCGTCGGCCCTCGTGGTGCTCGACCGCATCCCGCTGACCGTCAACGGCAAGGTCGACCGGGCGGCGCTGCCCGCCCCGGCCGCCCACACACCGCCCGCGGCCACGAGCGGCGGCCCGCGCAGCCGGCGCGAGGAGATCCTCTGCCGCGTGGTCGCCGATGTGCTCGGTCTGCCGCAGGTGGGCGTGGACGACAACTTCTTCGCCCTGGGCGGCGACAGCATCTCCGCACTCCAGGTGGCGAGCCGGGCCCGGCAGGCCGGGCTGGTCCTCTCGCCCCGCGACGTCTTCCGCCACCAGACGGTGGCCGAGCTGGCACCGGCCGCCAAGGAGACCGAGCAGGAGCGGGACACCCGCCCCGACGACGGCGTCGGCGCGGTACCGCCCACTCCCGTGCTGCGCTGGCTGGCCCAGCGCCGCGGCCCGATCCAGGGCCTCAACCAGGCGGTGCTGCTGCGCGTGCCCCACCTCGGGCAGGAGGCACTGACCACCGCGGTCCAGACCCTCCTCGACCACCACGACGCGCTGCGCGTCAAACTGGTCGGCTCCGCCACGGGCGTGACCTGGGGCCTCAACGTCCAGCCCCGTGGCAGCGTCCGGGCCCAGGACCGGATCACCCGCGTCGATGCGACCGGCTACCCCGAGGACCCGGCGGACCCCGGCCTGACCGCGCTGGTCACCGAGCAGGGCGAGGCCGCCCGCCGTCGCCTCGACCCGGAGTCCGGAGCCGTCCTCGAACTGGTCTGGTTCGACGGCGGGCCCGGCCGGCCCGGCCGCCTGCTGGTGGTCGCGCACCACCTGATCGTCGACGGCGTGTCCTGGCGCGTCCTGCTGCCCGACCTGGCGGCGGCGTGGCAGGCGGCGGCCGCCGGTGAGACCCCGGAGCTCGCCCCGGTCGGCACCTCGCTGCGGCGCTGGGCCCAGCTGCTCCTCGCCGAGGGCCAGAACCCCGAGCGAGCCGCCGAACTCGACCTGTGGACGGGGATGTTCGACGGGCCGGACCCTCGCCTGGGCGCGCAGCGCCTCGACCCGTCCCGCGACACCCGCGACACGGCCCGGTACCTGTCCGTGAACCTGCCCGCCGAGACCACGGGCGCACTGCTCACCGACGTGCCGGAGAAGTTCCAGGCACAGATCAACGATGTCCTGCTGACCGGATTCGCCCTCGCCGTGGCCCGCTGGCGCGAGCGCAACGGCTGGGGCACGGACAGCTCGGTCCTGGTCGACATGGAGGCCCACGGGCGCGAGGAGATCGCCGACGACGTCGATCTGTCCCGTACCGTCGGCTGGTTCACCAGCATCCACCCGATGCGGCTGGACCCGGGATCCATCGACACCGACCAGGCGTTCGCCGGCGGCGCGGCCGTCGGCGCGGCGCTCAAGCAGATCAAGGAGCAGATCCGCGCGGTCCCGGACAGCGGCCTCGGATACGGACTGCTGCGCTACCTCAACCCCGACACCGCAGGACTGCTCGCCCCGCTAGGCTCCCCGCAGATCGGGTTCAACTACCTGGGCCGCACCAACTCCGGTGCCCTGAAGGCCTCGACGTCCGGAGCGGGCGACAGCGGCGACGGCTGGACCGGCGAGACCCGGATGGACGCCCGGGTCGTGCCGTCCGACGACGCGATGCCGTTCGCCCACTCCCTGGAGGTCAGCGCGGTCGCCCGGGAATCCGGGGACGGACCGCGGCTGAACGCCACCGTCTCCTGGCCGGCCGCCCTGTTCTCCCACGACGAGATCCAGGACCTGCTCGACACCTGGTTCGCGGCGTTGCGCGCCCTGGCGGACCGGGCCCGCACGGCACGCTCCGGCGGCCTCACCCCCTCCGACCTGCCGCTCGTCTCGCTCTCCCAGAGCGAGATCGACGAGCTGGAGGCCCAGCCCGGCGGAGTGGCGGACGTGCTGCCGCTCTCCCCGCTCCAGGAAGGACTGCTCTTCCACGCCCTGTACGCCGACTCCGGCCCCGATGTGTACGCCATGCAGCTGGCCGTCGATCTGGCAGGCCCGCTGGACACCGAAGCCCTCCGGGCCGCGGGGCAGGCCCTGCTCGAACGCCACCCGAACCTGCGCGCCCGGTTCCACCACCGCCCCGGCGGCCAGGCCGTCCAGGTCATCCAGTCCGCGGTCCAACTCGCCTGGGACGAGGTGGACCTCTCCACCGAGGACGAGCCGACCCGGCAGGCCGAGCTGACCCGGCTCACCGACGACGCCCGCAACCAGCGCTTCGACCTCACCACCCCGCCGCTGGTGCGGTTCCTGCTGATCCGCCTCGGCACCGAACGGCACCGCCTGCTGATCCTCAAGCACCACATCGTGCTGGACGGCTGGTCCATGCCGCTGTTCCTGCGCGACCTGGTCACCCTCTACCACCGCGGCGCCGACCAGTCGGCCCTGCCGCCCGTCGTCCCGTACCGCAGCTATCTGGCCTGGCTGGCCGAGCAGAACACCGAGGCGACGGAGGAGGCCTGGCGCCGGGCGCTGTCCGGGGTCACCGAGCCCACCCTGCTGGCGCCCGCCGGCGCCAAAGCCCCCACCGAACTGCCCCTGGACGTGTCGCTCCAGCTCTCCACCGGGCTGACGGCGGCCCTCCAGGAGCACGCGGTCAAGGCCTCGGTGACCCTCAGCACCGTCCTCCAGAGCGCCTGGGGCGTCCTCCTCGGACGGCTGCTCGGACGGGACGACGTGGTCTTCGGCACCACCGTCTCCGGCCGTCCGCCGGAGATCCCCGGAATCGAGTCCATCGTCGGCCTGTTCATCAACACCGTGCCGGTACGGGTGCGCCTGGACCTGGCCGAGAGCTGGTCGGACCTGGTCGCCCGGACGCAGGCGGAACAGACCGCCCTCAGCGCCCACCACCACATCGGGCTCGCCGAGATCCAGCAGCACACCGGCTGCCCGGAGCTCTTCGACACCCTCATGGTGTACGAGAACTTCCCCGTCCCCACGGGCGGCGAGCAGCAGGCCACGGCACTGCGGGCGACGGCAGTGGAAGGCCGCGCGGCCTCGCACTACCCGCTGTCCCTGATCGCCTCCATGGGACCGGACGGACTCCGCCTCCGGCTC
The DNA here is from genome assembly GCF_040654775.1 of Streptomyces sp. NPDC050636. Taxonomy (NCBI): domain Bacteria; kingdom Bacillati; phylum Actinomycetota; class Actinomycetes; order Kitasatosporales; family Streptomycetaceae; genus Streptomyces; species Streptomyces sp. NPDC050636. Next base: position 80,203 of record NZ_JBFAIP010000012.1, on the reverse strand, counting down.
GACTACCGGCCCGAACTCTTCGACGCCGATGTCGTGGAGGGCCTGCTGGGCCGTCTGGCGCGGGTGCTCGAGGAGGTCGCCGCCGCGCCCCAAAAGCCCGTCGGCACCATCGACGTCCTCGCGGCCGGCGAACGGGAGCAACTGGTCGACGGCTGGAACGGCGGCCCGCTGACGGTGCCCACCGACCCGCCGACGATCACCCGCAGATTCGCCGAGGCCGTGGCCGAGGGCCCCGACGACATCGCGGTCCGCCTCGGCGACCGGCGGCTGACCTACCGCGAACTGGACGAGGAGGCCAACGGGTTGGCCCGGCTCCTCGTGGACCTGGGCGTGCGGCCGGAGGCCCGGGTCGGGGTGCTCCTCGACCGCTCCACCGAACTGATCGTCGCCGCGTTGGCGGTGCTGAAGGCCGGCGCGGTCTATGTGCCGCTGGAGCCCAACTACCCGGACGAGCGGGTGCGGTTGCTGCTCTCCGAGACATGCTCCCCGGTGCTGCTGACCGACCAGGCCCGCGCCGCCGACTGGACGGCGAAGCTCGCGGACTCGGTTCAGGTCGTCGCGGTCGACGGCGCTCCACGTCCGGCCGGCCAGGACCGCACCGCACCGGACGTCACCGTGCTGCCGGACCAGCTCGCCTACGTGATCTACACGTCCGGTTCCACCGGCACCCCCAAGGGCGTCGCGGTCAGCCACCGCAATGTCGTCGAGCTCGCCGCCGACCATTGGTGGCGGATGGACCGCACCCACCGGGTGCTGTTCCACTCCCCGCACGCCTGGGACGTCTCCACCCTGGAGTGGTGGGTGCCGCTGCTCAACCACGGTGAAGTCGTGATCGCGCCGCCCGGCAAGGTCGACCTCGAGGCGATCGCCACGCTCGTCGTCGAGGAGGAGATCACCGGACTGTGGGCGTCGGGCGGCTTGTTCCGCCTGCTCGCCGAGACGCACCCGGAGTGCTTCGCCGGTCTGGCCGAGGTCCGTACCGGCGGCGACGTGGTCCCCGCGTACGCCGTGCGCAAGGCCCTCGCGGCCGTCACGGACACCGTCGTCACCGCCGGGTACGGCCCCACCGAGACGACCGTGTTCTCCACCCGCCACTCCATGCTCCCCGGGGACGAGGTGCCGGAGAGCGTGCCCATCGGTGCCCCGCTGGACGCGACCAGGGCGTACGTCCTGAGCCCCGGTCTCGAACCGGTGCCGGTCGGCGTGGTCGGCGAGCTGTACCTCGCCGGGTCCGGCGTGGCCCGCGGCTACGAGAACAACCCGGGTATGACCGCCGAGCGTTTCGTCGCCGACCCGTACGGCGAGCCCGGCACCCGGATGTACCGCACGGGAGACCTGGTCAACTGGCGGGCGGACGGGCTGATGGAGTTCGTCGGCCGGGTCGACGAGCAGGTCAAGCTGCGCGGATTCCGCGTCGAGCTGCGGGAGGTCGAGGTCGCCCTCAGCGCCTACCCCGGCATCGGCCAGGCCGTCGCCCTGGTCCGCGAGGACCGGCCCGGCGACAAGCGGCTCGTCGGATACGTGGTGCCGGACGCCGGCGCCCCCGACCTGTCCGCGCTGAAGGCTCATCTCACGGAGCAGCTGCCCGAGTTCATGGTGCCGTCCGCCCTGGTCGTGCTCGACGCGCTGCCGCTGACCGCGCACACCAAGCTGGACCGCAAGGCGCTGCCCGCGCCCGAGCAGCAGGCGGAGCGGGTGAGCCGGCCGCGCAGCCCCCAGGAGGAGGTGCTGTGCGCCCTGTTCGCGGAGGCCCTAGGGGTGCCGGAGGTCGGCATCGACGACGAGTTCTTCCTGCTCGGCGGCAACTCACTGCTGGCCGCCTCCCTCGTCAGCCGGATCCGTACGGTGCTCGGCTCCGAGCTGAGCGTGCAGGCACTGTTCACCGCGCCCAGCGTCCGCGGCCTGTCGCAGCGGCTCGAAGCCGGCACCGGCCCCGACGAACAGAACGGCCTGGAGGTGCTGCTGCCGCTGCGTTCCCGCGGCACCGAGCCCACCCTGTTCTGCTTCCACGCGGGCGGCGGACTGAGCTGGCGCTACGCCGGACTGCTGCGCCATGTGCCGGCGTCCCACCCGGTCTACGGCCTCCAGGCCCGCGCCTTCAGCACCCCGGGCTATCTGCCGGGCAGCATCGAGGAGATCGCCGAGCACTTCGCCGACCGGATGCGCACCGTGCAGCCCAGCGGCCCGTACCACCTGCTCGGCTGGTCGTTCGGCGGACTGGTCGCGCACGCCGTGGCCACCCGCCTCCAGGCGGACGGCGACGAGGTCGGTCTGCTCACCATCCTGGACTCGTTCCCGGTCGAGAGCCCCGGCCCGGTGCCGGCCGGTCCGGGCAGCGAGGACCTGATGAACGCCCTGCTGGAGGCGGCGAACCTCGGCACGGACGACAGCCGGTCCGAGCCGCTCACCCAGGACGCGGTGGCCGAGGCCCTGCGCTCCCAGGACAACCCGCTCACGGACCTGCTGGCCGACAACCTCGCCACGGTCGTCGGCACCTTCCGCGGCAACCTCGCCCTGCGGTACGCGTTCACCCCGAAGGTCTTCCGGGGCGACGCCGTGGTCGTCACCGCGGGGGAGGGCAGGCCCGACGGCTGGAAGGGCGCCGAACGGTGGGAGCCGTTCGTCGAGGGACGGGTGCACAGCCACACCGTGTCCTGCCGGCACGAGGGGATGCTCCTGCCCGGCCCGCTGGCCGACATCGGCCGGATCGTCTCCGGCCACCTGCGCTCGTACACCGAAGAGGAGGGGTCCTGATGACCCGGGAGATCTACGGCATCGGCGAGCTCCCGCCGCTCGGCGAGGTGCCGCGGTACATGCACGCCGCGCTGGTCCGTCCCGAGCGCTACGGGCCGCCCGACCGGGCGATGGAGGTCGAACCCGTCGAGGTGCCGCCGGTCGGGCGGGGCCAGGTGCTGGTGATGGTGATGGCGGCCGGCGTGAACTACAACGGGGTCTGGGCCGGCCTCGGCACCCCCGCCGATGTCATCGCCGCCCGCCGGAAGCAGGGCGATCCGCACGACTTCCATATCTCGGGCTCCGAGGGATCCGGCGTGGTGTGGGCGGTCGGCGAGGGGGCCACTCAGTACACGGTCGGTGACCATGTCATCGTCGCCGGCGTCAAATGGGACGAGTCGGCCCCCGATATCCGCATGGGCGTCGATCCCACGGCCTCCAGGTCCCAGAAGGCCTGGGGTTACGAACTCAACTTCGGTTCCTTCGCCCAGTTCACGGTCGTCGACGAGTACCAGTGCCACCCCAAGCCCGCGCACCTCAGCTGGGAACAGGCCGGCTGCTTCCTCGGCGGCGGCTCCACCTCGTACCGGATGCTCAACGGCTGGGCGCCGCACACCGTCCAGCCGGGCGACCCGGTCCTCATCTGGGGCGGCTCAGGGGGCCTCGGGTCGATGGCCATCCAGATCACCGACCACTTCGGCGGCATCCCCATCGCGGTCGTCTCCGACGACGACAAGGCCGACCACTGCCTGAGGCTGGGGGCGCGCGGAGTCATCAACCGCCGCGACTTCGACCACTGGGGCCGGCTGCCGGACGCCGACGACACCGCGGCGTACCAGCGCTGGCAGCAGGGCGCCCGGGCGTTCGGCCGTGCGATCTGGGACATCCTCGGCGAGCGCCGCTCGCCCCGGATCGTGCTGGAGCACCCCGGCCGGGACACCCTCGCCACCTCGGTGTACGTCTGCGACAACGCCGGGATGGTGGTGACCTGCGCCGGCACCAGCGGCTACAACGGCGACATCGACCTGCGATTCCTCTGGATGTTCCAAAAACGCCTCCAGGGTTCCCACGCGGCGAATGTGCGGGAGACCCGGGCGGCCATCAACCTGGTGGCCGCGGGCCGTGTCGACCCCTGTCTGAACCTGACGCTGCCGTTCCGGGAGATAGCCCACGCCCATCAACTCGTCTACGAGAACCGGCACCCGGTCGGCAATACCGCGGTCCTGGTCAACGCCCCCGAGCCGGGTCTGACCGGAATGCCCTGACGCCCGGCGGCAGTTCCCCGTCGAGGCGGTGTCCAGCACCCCGTGTCGGCTCTCTCTTAGCGTGACAACGGGCCCGACTCGGGCCAGGGACAGTCAGGAGACGCCGTGCAGGCGACCACACATGAGACCACGGCGCAGCGGGCCACACCGGGGCGTCCGAACCCGGGCCGGTCCGGGGACCGGCCGGCCTTCGACCGGCCGCTGCACGTGGGCTCGCCCAACATTCCCGACCGGCGGCGCCTGTTCGAGCGGATCGAGCGGGCACTCGACCGGGGCTGGCTGACCAACAATGGCCCGCTGGTCCGGGAGTTCGAGGAGCGGCTGCGCCGGTTCACCGGTGCCGCTCACGTCCTGGCCACCAGCAACGGCACCACCGCCCTGGAAGTTCTCTGCCGCGCCCGCGGTCTGAGCGGCGAGGTCATCGTGCCGTCCTTCACCTACATCGCCACCGTCCACGCCCTCCAATGGCAGGGCCTCACCCCGGTCTTCGCCGACATCGACCCCGAGACCGGCACCCTCGACCCCGACCACGTGCAGCAGCTGATCACCCCGCGCACCAGCGGCATCGTCGGCGTCCACCTCTGGGGCAGACCCTGCCGGGTCGACGCCCTCCAGCGGATCGCCGACGACCACGGCCTGGCCCTGCTGTACGACGCCGCGCACGCGCTGGGCTGCGAACTGGACGGACGGGCCGTCGGCGGCTTCGGCGACGGGGAGATCTTCAGCTTCCACGCGACCAAGTTCGTCAACGCCTTCGAGGGCGGAGCCGTCGCCACGAACGACCCCGAGCTGGCCGAACGTGTCGCGCGCATGCGCAACTTCGGCTTCGGTCCCGGCCGTGAGGTGCTCACCTGCGGCACCAACGCCAAGATGAACGAGATCTCCGCGGCCATGGGCCTCACCGCCCTGGAGAACATCGACGAGATCATCGCGGCGAACGTCCTGCGCCATGATCACTACCAGGCCGGACTGGCCGGCATCCCGGGCGTCCGGCTGCGGACCCCCGGCACCGGCGAGCACAACAACCACCAGTACGTCGTCATGGAGATCGACTCGACCGTCACCCGGGTCCACCGCGACGAGCTGCTCACCACGCTGCACGCGGAGAACGTCTTCGCCCAGAAGTACTTCCATCCGGGCGTTCACCGCACGCCCGCCTACGCGCAGCGGCCCGACGTCCACCAGCCGCTGCCGCTGCCCGGCACGGAGGCACTGGCCGAACGGGTGCTGGTACTGCCCTCGGGCCTGGCCGTCAGCACGTCCGACGTCGACCGGATCTGCGAGATCGTCCGGTCGGCGGTCGGCCGACCCGCGCACTGAACACACCGGGAGGAAAACGCATATGAGCACGGGACACGAAGCGACCGCGCAGACCGCCGCCGGCCGCCGGCGGCTCACCGGCTGGAGTGGCGACGCCGACTACTTCCGCTTCCGCGAGTACACCACCTTCGAACCGCAGGCCGTCATCGATGTCCTCAAGGGCCGCAACGCGGGCGTCATCTTCCGCGGAGTGGTCGGGCAGGACAGCTGCGCCGAGCTGTCCGAGCGCTTCTGGTCCAGCGAGAGCCGGATGAAGCGCGTCTCCGTCGCCCCCAGCTACTACTTGGGGACGTACCACTACCACAAGACGACCACCGAGTACCTGGACGAGTCCGAGCGGACCGCCCCGGCACTGGAGCAGGTCCTCGACATCGCACAGGACCCGCTGACCGGCTTCTACGAGGGGCTGGCCAAGGCACTCGCGCCGGAGGGCGTCACCGTGCGCCAGGCCGAGCACGAGGGACGCAAGGCCTGCCGCGGTCTGCTGCGCTCCTGGCACCGCGCCGGCCAGTACACGCTCGACCCGCACGAGGACAGCTCCCAGTGCATCGAGCCGAAGCAGGCCGACTTCGAGATCCAGCGGGTGCTCGACCACCATGTCACCGCACTCAACATCTGCCTGGAGAACGGCGACGGCGGCCGCCTCGCCGTGTGGAACATCCAGCCGGACGAGACGAGCAAGCGCCGCCTCGGGCTGCACCACCTCGGCTCGCCCTACCCGATGGACACCCTCGACGGCATCGAGCGCCAGTGGATCGACGTCAACGCCGGTGACATCTATGTCTTCAACGGCGCTCACATCCACGCCGTGGAGCCCAACACCGCCCCCGGCAGCCGCCGTACCACCCTCGCGGGCATATTCGGCTTCATCGATGACGACACGGTCGTCTCGTGGACATGAAAGCACTCGTCCTCGCCGGCGGCACGGGCAGCCGGCTGCGCCCGATCACCCACACCTCGGCCAAGCAGTTGGTTCCCGTCGCCAACAAGCCGGTCCTGTTCTACGTCCTCGAATCCATCGCCGAGGCGGGGATCACCGAGGTGGGCATCGTCCTCGGCGACACCGCCGAGGAGATCCGCACGGCCGTCGAACGCGGCGGCTTCGGCGACTTGGACATCACCTACATCCCGCAGTCCGCACCGCTCGGTCTGGCCCATGCGGTGCGCATCGCCAAGGACTTCCTCGGCGACGACGACTTCGTGATGTACCTCGGTGACAACTTCATCATCGGCGGCATCACGGACCTGGTGGACGAGTTCCGGGTCCGAAGGCCCGATGCGCAGATCCTGCTGACCCGTGTCCCCGACCCCACCGCCTTCGGCGTCGCCGAGCTCGACGAGACGGGCAACGTGGTGGGTCTGGAGGAGAAGCCGGAGAAACCCAAGAGCGATCTCGCGCTGGTCGGCGTCTATCTCTTCACCCCGGCCGTCCATGAAGCCGTACGCGCCATCACCCCGTCGTGGCGCGGCGAGCTGGAGATCACCGACGCCATCCAGTGGCTGATCGACCGGCACCGGGACGTCCGGTCCACGACGATCTCCGGGTACTGGAAGGACACCGGCAACGTCGTCGACATGCTCGAAGTCAACCGCACGGTCCTGGAGTCCATCGAGCCGCTGGTCGCGGGGGAGGTCGACGAGGCCACCGAGATCGTCGGCCGGGTGCGGATCGACAAGGGAGCCGTGGTGCGCCGCTCGCGCATCGTCGGTCCGGTGATCATCGGGCCCGATGCGGAGGTCACCGGCTCGTATGTGGGTCCCTTCACCTCGATCTCCGAGGAGTGCCGGATCGAGGACAGCGAGATCGAGTTCTCGATCGTGCTGCCCGGCTCCTCCATCACCGGCGTCCGCCGGGTGGAGGCATCCTTGATCGGCCGTAATGTGGAGGTCACCCCGGCTCCCCGTGCCCCCGCCGCACACCGGCTCATTCTCGGCGACCACAGCAAGGTGCAGATCTCCTCATGACGACCAGGGTTCTGGTGACCGGCGGGGCCGGCTTCATAGGCTCCCACTACGTGCGCACCCTCCTCGGCCCCCAGGGGCCGGGCGACGTCCATGTCACGGTGCTCGACAGCCTCACCTATGCGGGCAATCCGGCGAACCTCGACCCGGTGCGGAACCGCCCGGGATTCTCCTTCGTGCGAGGCGACATCTGCGACCCCGTGCTCGCCGGGCACCTGGTCGGACGGCACGACCAGGTGGTGCACTTCGCGGCGGAGTCGCATGTGGACCGCTCGATCCTCGGCGCCGCCGAGTTCGTACGGACCAATGCGGTAGGGACGCAGAACCTGCTCGACGCGGCCCTGCGGGCCGGCCTGGGCACCTTCGTGCACATCTCCACGGACGAGGTGTACGGCTCCGTGCCCACCGGATCCTCATCCGAGTCGGCCCCGCTGTCGCCCAATTCACCGTACGCGGCGTCCAAGGCGTCCAGCGATCTGATCGCCCTGTCGTACCACCGCACCCACGGCATGGACGTCCGGGTGACCCGTTGCTCCAACAACTACGGACATCATCACTTCCCCGAAAAACTCATCCCCCGCTTCATCACCACCCTCCTCGACGGTGGCCAGGTACCCCTGTACGGCGACGGGCTGAACGTCAGGGACTGGCTGCACATCGACGACCATGTGGCCGGCATCGAACTCGTGCGCACTCGCGGCCTGCCGGGGCGGGTCTACAACATCGGCGGCGGCACCGAACTGACCAACAAGGAGCTCACCGGGCTGCTGCTGGAAGCCTGCGCAGCCGGCTGGGACAGCGTCGAGTACGTCGAGGACCGCAAGGGCCACGACCGTCGCTACTCGGTCGACTGGAGCAGGATTCGCGATGAACTCGGCTACCGGCCGCGCAAGGACTTCACCGCCGGCCTGGCGGAAACGGTCCGCTGGTACCGGGACAACCGTGCCTGGTGGGAGCCGCTGATGACGCGAGCCGCCCTGTGAGCGGACGAAGAAGCCCGGGCTGATCCGACAGCCCGGGCCCTTTCGTGTCGCCGTCACCCCGCAGGTCACCCGTCGGTGTGCACACGCACCGCCCGTTCACGGACCTGGTCCACCAACTCCAGCGTCGTCACGGCATCCGCACGCCACCGGGCCTCCTCCGGGCCGGCCGAAGCTCCGCCGCCGCGCACCGCTGCGGCGAAGTCCGCCACACACCGCAGATCCTGGGCGGCGGCCGGCAGCACGAACTGCTCGGTGTGGTCCTGCTCTTCCAACAGCAGGACCGGCCGGTACTGCGCGGACGGACTGAACGCCTGCTCCGTGCTGATGCGTGCCCGGCTGCCCCACAGTGAGTACCGCGCCCCGTAACTGTGCTCGAAACCGAAGTCGAGCGAGACGAGCACCCCCGCGTCGGAGGCGAGCAGTACCTGCCCGGACAGGTCCAGGCCGTCCGCCGCCCGGGTACGCAGAGTCGCCCCGGTCACCCGCAGTCCGCCGCCCAGAAACCGGATCGCCGTCCGCAGCGGATACACCCCCGCGTCCAGCAGCGCCCCGCCGCCGAGTTCCGGCGCGTAACGGATGTCCTCGCCGGGAAGCGGCGGAATGCAGAACGCCGCGTGCAGAGCGCGGAGTTCACCGATCCGGCCGGAGCTCAGCAGCTTCGCCGCCGCGTCATGCCGGGGATGGTGGAGGAACATGAAGTTCTCCCGGAGCACCAGGCCGGCCCGCTCGGCGAGCGTCACCAGCTCACGGGCCTCCCGGGCGGTCGTCGCCATCGGCTTCTCGACCAGCACGTGTTTGCCGGCCCGCAGCGCCCGCGCCGCCCACTCATGGTGCAGCGCGGCGGGCAACGGCACATAGACGGCATCGATGTCGTCACGGTCCAGCAGTGCCTCATAGCCGGACACGGCCGCGCACCCGAACCGGTCGGCGAACCGGCCGGCCCGCTCGGCGTCCCGCGAGGTCACCGCCACCAGCTCGATGTCCGGACACTCCGCCATCGCGGGCAGCACCCGCCGCCAGGCGATCGACGCCGCGCCCAGCACCCCCGTCCGCACCGGCCGGGCGGCCGTCATCGCAGGGTCCGCAGGGCCGCGACCAGCGTCCTGGCCTGGACGTTCACCTGGCTGCTGTACTTCAGCAGCTCATCCAACTGACGCTCGGACAGCCAGCGGAAGTCCGGCGTCTCCTCGACGCCTTCCCCGTCCTGCATCTCGACGATCAGATAGCGGCTCTGGGCGTGACGGAAACGGCCGCCCTCCTCGGAGAGCACGGTGTCGAAGCGGGTCCGCGCCACCCGGCGGTCCAACACCAGGTCCAGATACGGCGGTTGGGCCGCGGCCGGCAGGTGGGCGTAGTTCTCCGGCGTCCACTGCACGGTCGGCCCGAGTTCGACCACGTCCAGGAACCCCGGCTCCACCCGGGCGCTCATCAGCGCGTGCAGCACCCCGTCGATCCGTTTCACCAGCAGCGCCGCCAAGCCGTGCCCGTGCGGCTGGAGCAGCGGTTGCGACCAGACCGGGACCTCCCGGCTCCGGGAGCTGACGTTCACCGCCACGATGCTGAAGTAGCGGCCGCTCTCGTGCGACAGCGCGTCCGCCGACCGGTGCCATCCGGACACCTGGTTCAGCGGCAGCCGCTCGGTGACCACCTCGTGCTCGGCCCGGCGGCCGGTGAGCCAGCTGCGGATCTCGCGGTCGGTGTGCAGGGCGGCGGCCGGTTCGCCGCCGGTGCCCGCAGTGTGCCAATCGGGCAGGCAGGACAGCACGGTGCGCGCATCCATGTTGATCAGGCTCTCGTGGCCCAGCAGGGTGTGGAGCTGACCGAGGGTCAGCCAGCAGAAGTCCTCGCCGGCCTCCACACCGGGCCCGGCCTCGACGACCATGTTGCGGTTGCGCTTGCGGTGGAACCAGGCCCCCTGCTCGGACTGGAGCACGTCCGCCAGCACCCGGCCCGGCTCCGCCGACCGGAACGCGTCCAGATACGGCACGGCCGAACCGCCGTGCACCCGGGTGTAGTTGCTGCGGGTGGCCTGCACGGTGGGGGAGAGCTGAACCCCGTTGATGTTCCCCGGCTCCGACTTCGCCTGCATCAGACAGTGCAGTACGCCGTCGAACTCGCGCATCGCGATGCCGAGTATGCCGAACTCCGGCTGGCTGATGATGGGCTGCGTCCATTCGGCGACCGGGCCGAAGTCGGACCGTACCCGCAGCCCGTGGATGGCGAAGAACCGTCCGCTGGCGTGCCGGAGATCGCCGGTTGCCGGATCGAATCCCCACCGGTCCAGCTCGTCGAAGCGTATGCGCTCGACGTTCTGCGCGTGCTTCAGCCGGCGGTCCGCGAACCAGTCGAAGAAGTCGGCCGTGCTCGTCCGCACGCCCGCGGTGCACCGGGCGGACAGGGCCAGCCGGGACGACAGGCCGGGATCGGGCAGTCGCAGCCGACTCGCCGTGGCGGTCTGCGTCATCGCTGAATCCCCTCCAGGAAGGTGACCGCGGAGGCGGCCCCGTCCTCCCCGGCGAGCCGCCGGCCCAGCCGGGCGGCGGTGGCCGTCATCGCGGGATCGGTGGCCGCCGTGCGAAGGGCGGCGGCGAGAGCGTGCGCGGTGAGTTCGCGCTGTTTGAGCGGAGCGGGCGCCACGCCCAGCCGCTGCAGATGGTCGCCCCACATCATCTGGTTCACCTCGAATGGGCAGATGACCTGCGGAACGCCGGCCGTGAGCGCCGCGTTGTGGGCGCCGAGGGAGCCGGAGTTGACGGCTACGCGCACGCGCGGCAGCAGCCACTGGTAGGGCACCTCATCGAGGACGAGGACGTTCTCCGGCGGGTTGTCGATGTCGAGCGCGCCCCAGCCGGCGACGATGACCGCCCGGTATCCGGTCTGCCGTACGGCGTCCAGCACCAGACGCCGGGTGTGTTCGGGATCCGTGCCGACCGCGCTGCCGAAGCCGATGAAGACGGGCCGGTCGCCCTCCTCCAGGAAACGCACCAGCCGCTCCGGAGGCTGCCAGCCGGGGGCCGGTGGCAGATGCCAGAACCCGTCCGTGTGGACCGAGTCGGGCCAGTCGGAACCGGGCGGGAGGACGTGCGGACTGAACGAGTGCAGAACGGGCGTCGGGGTGCCGTCGGCGTCCTGCCGGAAGTCCAGGAAGCCTTCGCGCGGCGGCAGCCCGAGCGTGTGCTCGCGCCAGTGCGCGACCGCCTCGACGACCTCCGGCCCGAGGAAGGTCCTGACATCGGTCCTGCTGTGGTCCGCACGGTCCGAGAACACCGCCGACAGATGGCCGAACGAGGGATAGTCCCGTGACACGACGAAGTTCGGGTAGAGCGCCCCCAGGACATGCGGCACGCCCAGCTTCTCGGCGATCTGCGGGACCGCCTCACGGAAGGCGTGCGAGTGGATGACGACATCGGCACCGCCGGCCGCGGCCTCCCACATGTCCCGCAGCACGGCCGAGTAGAGCGGCAGCATCTCCTGGCGTATCGACGCCCGCTGCCTGTCGCGCTCCTCGGACGGGCGGTCACTGTTCACCTGAAGCTGCCGGATGTCGGCCCGGGACCGAATCCGCACCGCGCCGTCGTCCAACGGGGCGAATTCGACGCCGTATTCGGCCGCCAGCGGAGCAAAGAGACGAGGCGCCGCCAGCACGGCCTTGTGCCCCGCCAGGTCGAGGGCATACGCGAGAGCCAGATAAGGCTGTACATCGCCCCGATTTCCATAGCAGTAGACCAGTGCCTTCAATGTCGGTGCCTCCCGTGGTCGTCGGGTGGCCCACCCTTTCCATTGGTGCGCACAACGCGCAAGAGGCAGCTTCTTCCATACAGAACCGATCCAGCGTCCCGTACCGGTCCCGCACTAGCGTGACGGGAGCTTTGGGTCACACCGATGGGAGGACATGGGGCGTGAAAGCGTTGATATATTCCCATGGCAGTCGTGGGGATATGCAGCCGTATCTGGCGCTGGCCTATGCCCTCAACCAGGAGGGGCATTCGGCGACGCTTGTGGGGCCTCGTATGTACGGCTCCTGGGTCGCGGAATACGGTGTGGACTTCGCGCCGGTCAGCGATGAGGCGGTCAAACTCCACTCCCGGCCCGACGTCCGGGAGATACTCGTCAACAACGAACGGACCACGGACGCCTACCAAAAGGCCCGGGAGCGTATTTTCAACGAGGTATTTCCCACGCTCTATCCGGTGATGCTGAAAGAGATGTGGGACGCCGCGTCCGACGGCGCGGACATCGTGCTCCATTCGCACTCCTCACGGCAGGCCGTGCACCAGATCGCCGAGAAGCTGGGCGTTCCGCACGTACTCGCCAGCCTCTACCCGCACTTCGTGGCCTCCCGGCGCTATCCCGCGCAGGTCGGCACGTTCGAGGAGCGTCCGGACAACCTGGAACAGCACGCCAGGGCCAACGACAACCCCATCAAGGGGCCGCTGGCCGACCTGTTCGCCCGGTGGCGCACCGAAGTGCTGGGGCTTCCGCCGCGCGACGGGTTCCTGGACAACAGGTTCCGCGCCGACGGAACTCCGGCGCCCGTCCTGCACGGTTTCAGCCCGCATGTCGTCGAGCCGGCTGCCGACTGGCCCGAGTGGGTGCACACCACCGGCTTCTGGATGCTGCCCGGCACCCCGGGCTGGCGGCCCTCGGAGCGGCTCCTTCGCTTTCTCGACGACGGGGAGAAGCCCATCTTCCTCGGATTCGGCAGCCACTTGGGAATCGATCCGGAAAACACCGGCCGGGCAGTGGTGGAAGCGGTCCGCAGGACCGGACTCCGGGCGGTCGTCGTCACGGGCTGGGGCGGAGTCGTCATTCCCGACCCGCCCGAGAACATTCTCGTCGAAGCGGAGATCCCGTACGACTGGCTGTTTCCGAGGGTTCGTGCGGCGGTTCATCCGGGCGGCACCGGAACGCACAACGCGGCACTGAAGGCAGGCATCCCTCAGGTGATCTGCCCCTTCCAGAAGGAGGGCCTGATGTGGGCGAACCACCTGCATGAACTCGGTGTCGCACCCGCACCGGTCAAACACCGGGAACTCACCGCGGACACACTCGCCGCTGCCCTCCACCGGGCGGTGACCGACCCGGACATCGCCCGTACGGTCGCCGACCTGGCCGAGCGGACCGCTCCGGAAAACGGCGCCGAGAACGCGGTCCGTGTGATCGAGAAGATCGCGGCCTGAAGCAAGACCGCAGTCAGTGAACAGACAGAGAAACACACACAGGAAAAGGCGAGGACATGACCAATCCGTTCGAGAACGCCGAGGGCCGCTACCTGGTTCTGGTCAACGACGAGGGACAGCACTCCCTCTGGCCGAGCTTCGCCGAGGTACCCGCGGGCTGGGACGTCGCCCACACCGAGGACAGCCGCCAGGCGTGCCTCGACTACATCGAGGAGCACTGGACCGATATGCGCCCGCAGAGCCTGGTCCGCCAGATGGCGGGCTGACGTGCTCACCTCCCCCCTCACCTCATCCCTCACCTCCGCCCTGCCGGACACCGGCCCGGTGACGGTGGTGTGGGGGGAGACCGCGGCCGGCGACGAGCGGCGCGCCACCCACGCCGCACTCGTCGGCGCCGCGGCGGCGATCACGGGCGGCCCCGTCGGCCGCATCCGGCTGGAATACGAGCCCGGCGGCCGCCCCCGGCTGACCGGCCCGGCGGCCGGACTGCATGTGAGCCTCAGCCACAGCACGGGAGCCGGAGCGGTGGCCCTCAGCAGGCACCACCCGGTCGGCGTGGACGTCGAGACCGTACGACCGCTCCCCGCCGTACCGATGGCGCGTCGCTGGCTGGACGAGACGGCTGCGGACTGGGTCGCCCGCAGTCCCCGGCACGCCAGGATCCACGCCTTCCTGTGGCTGTGGACCCAGAAGGAAGCCATCGGCAAGGCACGCGGGCACGGCCTGCGCGACGGCGGCCTCACCCAGCGGATACCGCCGCCCCCCGAGGCCCCGCCGCTGCGGCCGGCAGGCCGGCTCCGGCCGCTGCCGGACGACCCGGGAACCGCCAGCGCGGTCCTGCCGGCCGGCTCCGCGCGTCACGTCCTGGCCGTGGCCGTCAGCGGCGGCTGACCCACGCAACCCCGTCAACGAACCCACCGCACGAAGGGAGGCCGGCCAGTGGCGGCGCACGTCCGTGACGAACGAGCCGGCCGCGGCGGCTGGCTGCGGCGGGTGGTCGGCTACTGTCTGCGGCACCGCGGCGGCATGCTGCTCTCGCTCGTCGGCGCGCTCGGCGCCACGGTCGTGGGCGTGGCCGTCCCGCTGATCACCAAGGTGGTCATCGACGACGTCATCGTCGGCTCCACCCGCCCGCTCGCGCCCTGGATCGCCCTGCTCCTGGCGGCTGCGGCCGGCGCGTACGTCCTGACGTTCCTGCGGCGCTACTTCGCGAGCCGGCTCGCCGCCGACGTCCAGCACGACATGCGGTCGGACCTGTTCCGCTCGCTCACCCGCCTGGACGGGTCACGCCAGGACGAACTGAGCACCGGTCAGCTCGTGGGACGCGCGACCAGCGACCTCACCATGGTCCACGGCCTGGTCTCGGTGGTGCCCGCCATGGTCACCAACATCGCCACCCTCGTGGCCGCGGTGACCGTGATGGGCGTGCTGTCCCCACGGCTCACCCTGGTCGCGCTCGCCATGGTCCCCACCCTGTGGTTCATCGCCCGCCGCAGCCAGCCCCGGATGCTGGCGGCCGCCTGGTACGCCCAGGACCAGGCGGCGGCCGTGGCCGGGGTGGTGGACGGCTCCGTCACGGGCATCCGGGTCGTCAAGGGCTTCGGCCAGGAACGACAGGAGATGGCCAAGCTGACCGCGGCGGCTCGGCGGCTGTTCGCCGGCCGGGTGCGTGTCCTGCGGCTCACCGCCCGCTATGAACCGATGCTCCAGGCCGTACCGGCGCTCGCCCAGGTGGGCATTCTGGCCTTCGGAGGATGGCTGGCGATCCGGGGCGAGCTCTCACTCGGCACCTTCGTCGCCTTCTCCGCCTATCTCACCCACCTCGTCGTTCCCCTGAACATGCTGGTGGGGCTGCTGACCGTGGGTCAGCAGGGCGTTGCCGCGATCAACCGGGTCCTCGACCTGGTCGACGCCCGGCCGGACCTGACCGAAGGCACCGGACGGCTGCCCGAAGGAGCGGCCGTCGCCGTCGAGTTCGACCGCGTCACCTTCGGATACGACCCGGACCGCCCCGTCCTGAACGACTTCTCCCTGCGGATCGAACCCGGCGAGACGGTCGCCGTCGTCGGGCGCCCCGGCTCCGGCAAGTCCACCCTCGCCCTTCTCCTCGGCAGGTTCTACGACGCCGCCGAGGGATCCGTACGGGTCGGCGACGTCGACGTACGCGACCTCACCTACGACTCCCTGCGCAGCATCCTGGGCCTGGTCCCCGAGGAGACGTTCCTCTTCTCCGGCAGCATCCGCGACAACATCGCGTACGGCCGCCCCGACGCGACCGACGCCGAGATACGCGCCGCCGCACGCGTCGCTCAGGCCGACGGATTCATCTCGGCCCTCCCGCACGGCTACGACACTCCCACCGGCGAACGCGGCCAGGCCCTTTCCGGCGGTCAGCGCCAGCGCACCGCCCTCGCCCGCGCACTGCTCACCGAGCCGCGCCTGCTGGTGCTGGACGATGCGATGTCCGCCGTCGACACCCGCGTAGAGGCGGCCATCCAAGACGGGCTGCGCGACCTGACCACGCCACGGACGACGCTGATCGTGGCCCGGCGGAAATCGACCCTCGCCATGGCGGACCGCATCGCCGTCCTGGACCGCGGACGACTGGCCGACCTGGGCACCCGCGAAGAACTCCTGGCCCGCTGCGCCCTCTTCCGTGACCTCTTCCACGGCTCGGGAGCCGATGCCGAGGACACGGTCCACGACCACGCGGACCCGCTCACCACCTCCGAACCGCGCCGCCGCGACCGGCACCCGGTGTCCGGCCGGCACCGCAGGGGTGGCCGGCACCGGAGGAGCGCCCGGTCCGGGCCGGCCGCCCCCGCACACGCGCCCGACGTGGACGAGGCCGCAGCCGCCCGCGACACCGGAGGCGCATTCGGCCTGCGCGACCTGCTGCGCGGCTTCCGACTCCCGATCACCCTCGGCCTGTTGATGGTCGCCGCCGACGCGGTGGGCGGACTGACCCAGCCCTACGCCGTCCGGCAGGGCATCGAAGCCTCCGTCAGCGCGTCACCCACCGCCCTGTGGATCTCCTGCACCGGGGCCCTGCTGATCATCCTGCTCCGCTGGGCGGCCCAGTGGGGATCCCACCGGGTGACCGGACGTACCGGTGAGCGCATGCTGTACGCCCTGCGCATCCGGGTCTTCGCCCAGCTGCACCGGCTCGGTCTCGACCACTACGAGAAGGAGGCGGCCGGCCGCACCATGACCCGGATGACCACGGACGTCGACTCCCTGTCCGCGTTCCTGCAGACCGGGCTCATCGCTTTCCTGGTCAGCCTGCTCACCCTGGCCGGCGTCATGGTGGCCCTGCTGCTCGCGGACCCCTGGATGCTGCTGGTCGTCGTGCTGGCGCTGCCCGCCCTGTACGCCGCCACGGCGGTGTTCCGCAAGCGGTCCGTACAGGCGTACCGGCTGGCCCGGGAGCGGACCGCGGTCGTCAACGGCACCCTTCAGGAGTCCGCCGCCGGCATGCGCCTGGCGCAGGCGTTCCGCCGTGAGGACGCCACCGTACGGCGGTTCACCGAGCACAGCGATGCCTACCGCCAGGCACGGGTGCGGTCCCAGTACCTGATGGCCTTGTACTTCCCGCTCATCGAGTTCGTCGGTGCCGTGGTGGCCGCGCTGGTCCTGGCCTTCGGCGCCGGACGCGTCGCCGACGGATCGATGGCCATCGGCACACTCGTGGCGTATCTGCTCTACCTGGAACTGTTCTTCACCCCCGTGCAGCAGCTCTCCCAGCTCTTCGACAGCTACCAGCAGGCGGCGGTGTCCCTGGGCCGGGTCAAGGAAATGCTCGAACTGCGCAGCAGCACCCCCGAGCCCGGCGCTCCCCGCGAAGTCCGGCGGCTGCGCGGTGAGATCGTCTTCGACGATGTGCACTTCCGCTACGGCACCGGCGGGGGAGCGGCAGGGTCACCCGGCCTCAGCGGCGTCACTCTGCGCATCCCCGCCGGCCAGCGCGTCGCCTTCGTCGGCGAGACCGGAGCCGGCAAGTCCACCCTGGTGAAACTGGCCGCCCGGTTCTACGACCCGACCGCCGGCGCGGTCCTCGTGGACGGCGCCGACCTCCGGGAACTCGACCTGACCGGCTTCCGGCAGCGGCTCGGCGTCGTACCTCAGGAGTCCCACCTGTTCGCCGGAACCGTCCGGGACGCCATCGCGTACGGACGCATGGACGCCACCGACACCGAAGTCGAGGAGGCGGCCCGGCAGACCGGCGCCCACCAGGTCATCGCAGGTCTCGACGGCGGCTACCAGCACAGGATCACCGAAGGCGGCGGCAATCTCTCCGTCGGGCAGCGGCAGTTGATCGCCCTGGCCAGGGCCCAGCTGGTGGAACCGGACATCCTGCTGCTGGACGAGGCCACCTCCGCCCTGGACCCGGCGACCGAAGCACTGGTCAACCACGCCACCGACCGGCTTACCACACGCCGCACGGCGCTGATCGTCGCCCACCGGCTGGCCGTGGCCGCCCGCGCCGACCGCATCGTCGTCCTCGACCAGGGACGGGTCAGCGAGGACGGCACCCACGACGAACTCCTGGCGCTGGGCGGGCTGTACGCCAGGCTCTGGCGCGCCCACGAGGCGCGGCCGGCCCCCGCCCCCACGTACGTCCCGGCCCTCACCACATCCACCACCGGGCTCCAGACGCAAGGAAGGCTCCTATGACCACCCACCAGCGCATCGTCCTGGCCGAGCCCCGAGGGTTCTGCGCGGGCGTACGCCGTGCCATCGGCATCGTGGAGCGCGCCCTGGACCTGCACGGCGCACCTGTCTATGTGCGCAAGGAGATCGTGCACAACCATCACATCGTCGGAGAGCTGGAGAAACGCGGCGCGGTCTTCGTGGACAGCGAGGACGAGGTGCCCGAGGGCGCCGTGTGTGTCTTCTCCGCGCACGGCGTCTCTCCGGCAGTACGGGCCGGAGCGGCCGGGCGCAGGCTGGAGGTCATCGACGCCACCTGCCCGCTGGTGGCCAAGGTGCACCAGGAAGCCGTGCGGTTCGCCCGCGACGGCCGGACCGTCCTGCTGGTCGGGCACGAGCACCACGAGGAGGTCGAGGGCGTCCGGGGAGAGGCACCCGAGCAGACGATCGTCGTCGAGACCCAGGAGGACGTCGAACGGCTCGACCTGCCCGACGACACCCCCGTCGCCTATCTCACCCAGACCACCCTGTCGTTCGATGAGACCGCACGGGTCGTCGACGCCCTGCACCGCCGGTTCAGCGACATCGTCGGGCCGCACGGCGATGACATCTGCTACGCCAGCCAGAACCGGCAGAACGCCGTGAAGTCCCTGGCCCGCGACAACGACCTGGTCCTCGTGGTCGGTTCACGCAACTCCAGCAACTCCATCCGCATGGTGGAAGTGGCACGCGAACACGGCTGCGCCGCCCACCTGGTGCCCGACGCGAGCCATCTGGACGAGCGCTGGCTGGAGTCGGTGTCCAGCATCGGCATCAGCTCCGGGGCCAGTGCCCCCGAAGTCCTGGTTCGCGGCCTGGTGGAACGGATCACCTCGCTCGGCCACACCGAGGTCCACGTGGACACCGGCGCCACCGAGGACGTCGTCTTCGCCATGCCCGCCCGGCTCGCCGACCCGGTCACCGGCCGCGTCCCGCGAACCCCTCTGGCCGACGAGGCCCGTTGACGACCAGCAAGGGAAGTGTCATGCCGCCACTTGAGTCGATACACGGACCGGCCGATGTGCGGGCCCTGAGCCCGGCCGCCGCACAGGAACTCGTCCCGCACATCAGACGGTTCCTGGTGGAGAAGGTCTGCCGCACCGGCGGACACCTGGGTCCCAACCTGGGCGTGGTCGAACTGACCATCGCCCTGCACCGGGTCTTCGAGTCCCCGCGGGACACCATCCTCTGGGACACCGGCCACCAGACGTACGTACACAAGATCCTCACCGGCCGTGCCGCGGCGTTCGACACACTGCGGCAGCCCGACGGCCTCTCCGGCTACCCCTCCCGGTCCGAGTCCGAGCACGACGTCATCGAGAACTCCCATGCCTCGACGGTCCTGTCGTACGCCGACGGACTGGCCAAGGCTCATCACCTCCGGGGCGTCACCGACCGCGCGGTGGTCGCCGTCATCGGCGACGGCGCCCTCAGCGGAGGCATGGCCTGGGAGGCCCTCAACAACATCGCCGCCGCACCGCACCGCCCGGTGGTCGTCGTGCTCAACGACAACACCCGCTCGTACGCACCCACCATCGGCGGCATCGCCGACCACCTGGCCCGGCTGCGCGCCGGAGACCGCACCCCCCTGTTCGAGGACCTGGGCCTGGCCTACTCCGGCCCGGTCGACGGCCATGACATCGGCGCGCTCGAAGCGGCGCTGCGTGACGCCGCCGCGCTCCGCCGCCCCGTCGTCGTCCACTGCGTCACCGAGAAGGGCCGCGGATACGCCCCGGCCGAACAGGACGAGGCCGACCGCTTCCACGCGGTGCGTGCCACCCCCGCGGCCGGCACCGCCCAGGACCGTACCCCGTCGCCCTCGTGGACCTCGGTGTTCGGGGAGGAACTCGCCGAACTCGGAGCCCGGCGCCCGGACATCGCCGCCATCACCGCGGCCATGCTGAGGCCGACCGGACTCGCCGAGTTCGCCCGGCGCTTCCCCGAGCGCACCTTCGACGTGGGCATCGCCGAGCAGCACGCCGTCACGTCGGCCGCCGGCCTCGCACTGGGCGGCATGCACCCCGTGGTGGCGGTGTACGCGACCTTCCTCAACCGGGCCTTCGACCAGCTCCTGATGGACGTCGCCCTGCACCGCGCGCCGGTGACCTTCATCCTGGACCGGTCCGGCGTGACCGGCGACGACGGCGCCTCCCACAACGGCATGTGGGACCTGTCGCTGTTCCAACTGGTACCCGGACTGCGCGTGGCGGCCCCCCGCGACGGCGTCACCCTGCGCCGGGCCCTGCGCGAAGCCGTCGACGTCACCACCGGCCCCACCGCCATCCGCTTCCCCAAGGGCACGGTCAGCGCGGCCGTCCCCGCCGTCGATTCGGTCGCCGGCATGGACGTACTCCACCGAACGGGCTCGCCCGACGTACTCCTCGTCTCCATCGGCACCATGGCCGGCGCCTGCCTGGACGCCGCACAGCGCCTGACCGACTACGGCGTCGGCGTCACCGTCATCGACCCCCGCTGGATCAAGCCCGTCGCTCCCGCCCTGGTCGAACTGGGGCTGAGCCACCGGACCGTCCTCACCGTCGAGGACAGCGGCCGCGCCGGCGGAACCGGCGCCGCCGTCGCCCAGGCGATGGCCGACGCCGGCGCCCCGACGCCCGTACGCAATCTCGGTGTGCCCCAACGGTTCCTCCCGCACGGCAGACGCGAGGACATCCTCGCCCGCAGCGGTCTGACGGGGCAGGGCATCTTCCGCTCCGCTGTCGAGGCCCTGACCTGCCACGAAGCAACCGCCACGGCCGGCGCCGAACGCTAGCCCGGCCCGCCGGCCCGCCCGTCACCACACCACGCAGAAGGAAGAGGAAAGGGACATCATGACGGTCGCACTCGGTATCCCGCCGATACCGCCGACAACGCTGGGGACCCGCCGCAGAACCCGCCAGCTCCAGGTGGGCCAGGTCGGGGTCGGCAGCGATTCCCCGATCGCCGTCCAGTCCATGACGACCACCGTCACCGCCGACGTCAACGCGACGCTCCAGCAGATCGCCGAACTGTCGGCGGCCGGCTGCGACATCGTGCGTGTCGCCTGCCCGTCGCAGGACGACGCGGACGCTCTGGCCGCCATCGCCACCAAGTCGCCCATCCCTGTGATCGCCGACATCCACTTCCAGCCCCGGTACGTCTTCGCGGCGATCGAGGCCGGATGCGCGGCGATCCGGGTCAACCCGGGCAACATCAAGAAGTTCGACGACCGGGTCAAGGACATCGCACGGGCCGCCAACGACCATTCCACCCCCATCAGGATCGGCGTCAACGCCGGCTCCCTCGACGCCCGCCTGCTGGCCAAGCACGGCAAGGCCACCCCCGAGGCCCTGGTCGAATCCGCCCTGTGGGAGGCCTCGCTCTTCGCCGAACACGACTTCCACGACCTGAAGATCTCCGTCAAGCACAACGACCCCGTCGTCATGGTCCGCGCGTACGAACTGCTCGCCGAAGCCTGTGACTACCCCCTCCACCTCGGCGTCACCGAGGCCGGTCCCGCCTTCCAGGGCACGATCAAGTCCGCCGTGGCCTTCGGCGCGCTGCTGCGCCAGGGCATCGGGGACACCATCCGGGTCTCCCTCTCGGCTCCTCCGGTGGAGGAGGTCAAGGTCGGCATCCAGATCCTCCAGGCGCTCAACCTGCGCCCGCGCAAGCTCGACATCGTCTCCTGCCCCTCGTGCGGCCGCGCCCAGGTGGACGTCTACAAGCTCGCGGCCGAGGTCACCGCCGCCCTGGACGGCATGGACATCCCGCTGCGCGTCGCCGTCATGGGCTGCGTCGTCAACGGCCCTGGCGAGGCACGCGAAGCCGACCTCGGCGTGGCCTCCGGAAACGGCAAGGGCCAGATCTTCGTCAAGGGCGAAGTGGTCCGTACGGTCCCGGAATCCCGGATCGCGGAAACCCTGATCGAAGAGGCCCTCCGACTCGCCGAATCCGGCGCGATCACCACGGACGACCGATAGCGGCTGGGCACACTCCTCAAGAACCTTGCGGAGTCTCAGACATGAATGCGCGTCATCGCCCTTGCCGTCGCGGCGAGTTCGGGAAGCGTGCCGGCGAACGTCGGGAACAGCTGAAGGCAGACGGCCCAGGCTTCGACGTCCGTGGCCAGATGCTCCTGGGCGAGGGCTGCGGCCCGGTCACGGACGGGCAGCCGGCCCCTTTCGGCGGTTCGGTCATCGGCGTACCGGCGCAGGTGGTCGAGGGCTGCCCGGGCGGGGGCCGCGTGGGTCAGGAGGTCCTCAAGGGTGAGCGTGCCGCGCTTCAGGGCGCGGCCCATCCAGTCCGCTTCGGACTGCGGGGTGCGGCCCAGAGCCGCCATCAGCAGTTCGCGCGGGCAGTCCAAGTGGCGGACCAGTTCGTCCAGAAGACCGGTGGGGAGGGTGCCGGCGCGGTGGGCTGCCACGAGTGCCGACCAGGGCGGCTCGATGCCCTCGGCGAGGAGCAGGCGCAACCGCACCTCGGGCCTGGTGCTCGGCGGCTTGGTGAGGAACTCCATGAGCTTGGCCGGCGACTCCTCCTCGGCGAGCCGGGCGCGCAGCCGCTCCAGGCCGTCCGGGGCGTCGAGGGCCCGCTCGGTCCACCGCCGTAGACGCACCGGGAGGCGGTCCCTGGCCAGCAACTCCCGTACGGCATCCGGGCCGCCGCGCTCCCATACGGCGGTCAGCAGCCGGGCCCGGGTGGCCGGTACCCGCAGCCGCAACCGGCCGAGGATCGTCCGGGCCACGCCGAGGTCGCCGGATTCCACGCCGGAGACGAGCCAGCGGCGGTAGCGTCCGACGCCGATCTCCGCCAGCACTCTGAGGAGCTCCTCGGGGACCGTGCGGGTGCCGCCGCCCCGCAGCCGTCCGGCCAGCATCCGTTCCCGCTCGGCCCCCTGGATACCGGCGTAACGGAACAACTGGGCGTCCACCGCCGGTTCGTCGAGATCCAGGAGCCAGGTCAGCTTCTCGGCGGAGAGGCCGTCCGCGGCGGCCATCGCGACCTGCGCGGCGACCCCATGCGCGGCCACCACCGCGTCGCGGACCGCCGGAGACGGATCGCCGTCCACGAGGAGCTGCTGTACGGCCAGCGCGTCGAAGTACGGGACGACGGCAATCTGCACCTCGTCTGAGGCGCACTGGAGCAAGTCGAGGAACGCCTTCCGGTTGGGCTCGGGGTAGGCGGCCGGAAATTCCGCCTCCCGCGGCCGTGGCCAGTCGGCGTAGCGCTTCCTGCGGGTGGCCGTCGAGGCGGCGTCCGCGATCAGCTCGGCGACGCTGCTCCCGGGGGAGCGCCCCATCCGGGCGTAGCACGTCAGCCAGTTGACGGGGTCCGTGCCGAGCCGGGTGAGCAGCCCGGCGAGGGCTTTGCGGGTCGGTTCATGGTCGTACGGCAGCGCGCGCAACACCTCGTCCACCGGCCTCACCTCGGTCAGGACCCGGTCCACGGGC
Organism: Streptomyces sp. NPDC050636; assembly: GCF_040654775.1. Classification (NCBI taxonomy): domain Bacteria; kingdom Bacillati; phylum Actinomycetota; class Actinomycetes; order Kitasatosporales; family Streptomycetaceae; genus Streptomyces; species Streptomyces sp. NPDC050636. The sequence goes on along the minus strand of NZ_JBFAIP010000012.1, from coordinate 56,642 downwards.
AACCAGCCCTCGCGGATGCCGCGACCGAGGACATCGTCGAGGAACACCCGGTGTGCCTCTCCGGGCTCCGCAAGTGCCTCGAAGGGCAGCTTGGCGGCGAGCCGTGCGGTGTTTCCCGGGACGTCCTGGAAGCTCTCCATCACCAGATCGGCGGGGCAGCCCTCCCATTGGACGAGCCGGAGCAGCCGGCTGCCCTCCCGATGGTCCGGCGTACGGCGGGTCTCCTCGCCGAAGGGGAGGCGCTTGTGCTCGCGTCGGATCAGGTCCCAGTCGAGGCCGTCGGGCTTCGCCGAAGGGGCGTTGCCGTGGCGGAGTTCCAGCAGGGTGCGCACCTGGGCCGGATCGGTCCACTCCCCGGCGGGCCGGCGCTCCCTCAGGAAGCCCTCCGGGTCGGTGGCGGCCGCGGCCTGCCGCAACAGGTCCAGCAGCCCGGGGTGCCCGAGATCGGCCAGCTGCGGGATCTTCTCGACGCCGCGGAGGAACGACGCGATCCCTGCGCCGCCCGCCAGCTCCGCCATGGTGATACAGCCGTCCAGGAAGACCGGCGGGGGCAGATGCGGACCGAGCCTTACGACGGAATGAGCGACCAGCTCGGCGAGCCCACAGGTCAGGGTCAGGAGGAAGGTGGGGGCGGTGCCCTCGTCCTGGAGCACCGTGACCAGGCCGTCGTCGCCGAACCAGCGGTCGTCCGTCGGGTCGGCGGCGCGCAGCACAACCGACACGAGGTTGTCCTTCGCTCTCTCGGTGAGCCCCGAGCCGGGGCGGTTCAGCGCACTCCACACCGCGCGGCCGACCAGCGGATCGCCGGTTTCCGCCGCCGCTATGAGGAACTCCTCGGGATCGGCGTTCAATGCTGCCCGCAGCCCCGCCGCGTCCGGACCGGCCAGCTCCGCCACGATCCCCTCCGGGAGCCCGAACCGGTCGGTGAGGGCGGCCAGCAGCTCCGGGCGCAGCCGCTCGGCGAGCGCATCGGCGGTGGCCCGGTCGGCGAGGTGCAGAGCGAGGCCGAGCGCGGAGCGGGAGCTGTCGGTCACGGTGGCGGATCCCTTCATGGAGCGGTCGAGCGGTACACAGACGTCCTAGACATCGACCGGCCTACACATCGACCGGCCTACACAACGACTGGCCTAGACATCGACCGGCCAGACATCGATCCGTACGCAATCGATCGTGACACGCCCCACTGACAACGCCCTCGGACAGCCCCCGGACCCACCCCACCCCCACCCTTGCGTCTAGAAGCCCCCGTCGCGCTCGACGTTGGCGACCATCGTGCGCAGCACCCTGAGCGCGGCCACGTACTCCTCGTCGCTGATGCCCTTGTGGACCACGGCGCGCAGCTCGGTCACCAGCTCGCGCAGCCGCAGCCTGGCAGCCTCCCCGGCGTCGGTGAGGTGCAGGCGCTGCCCGGTGTCGAGCCGAAGCCAGTCGCGGTGAAGCAGCTGGTCGACGACCCGCGCGATATCGTGCGGCCCGTCCGCGAGGGGGGTCAGTTGGGTGGCCACCTCCGCACGGCTCGGCGCCGTGGGCCAGGCGTTCACACAGTTGAGTACCCAGTACTGCGGCTGTGTGACGTCGATCCTGGCCATGGCGTCCCGCAGGTGCCGGGTGACGGTCGTGTGGGCCAGACCGCTCCAGTAGCCGATGGGCTGGCCGGCCAGCATGTCGTCGGTGACAGCCGGATCGGCCGGCGCCTGGTCGGTGATGCCGCCGGTTATCGGTTTCATGATCGTGACGCTACCTCGCCGTAGGGATGCCGGGCGCGCCGGCGATCGCCCTGGCGATTATTTGGCGGTGACACATCAAAAATCATGAGGTGCCTCGCTTGCTCTCTTCAGGGTGGCGTGTCTCAATGGTCAGCGATTCAGGTTGCTGACCATTCGTCAGTTCCACCCGCACGTCCACACACGATGGATGGTCGGTACGGGGGCCGAGCCGCGGCCCCGCGTGGCGCTCGCTCTCCCCCCCATCGCTCCGGCCGCGAAAAGCCGGTGATCCAGTGTTCCGGTGAGCCGGTGCCACAGGCCTGCACCCCCCTCACGAAGGCGGTACCCCCATGAGACACGGCAAGCTCGGAACCGGCACGGTACTCGGCGTCGGAATCGCCATAGCGGGCACCCTCGCGATGGCGCCGGCCCCGGTGACGCCGGACACCGCCACCATCTCCTTCGACTGCGGTACCTACGGCTCGGGTACGGCCACGCTCACCGCGACCCAGGACGGGACGGCCGCGACCATCAGCCTGTCCACGTCGGCCATCACCTCGCCCATCGACATCGGCGCGAACTCCGTCACCTCGACGCTCACGCTCACCAAGAACGGCTCCGGGACGACGGAGTTCAGCGGTAGCTCCAACCCGGCGATCCCGGCCGGCAGCGCGGTCTCCACCGGGCCGCTCAGCGGCACGGTCGCCGCGGGCGACAGTCTGGAGGCCAAGTCGCTCCAGGTCGTGGTACTCGGCGTCACGGCGACCTGCAACGCGACGTCCGCGCAATCCCCGGGCCCGTTCGTGTTCTGACGGCCCGGCGGGACAGAACGGAGAAGCCGGAAGTCAGGGGCGGCGCCTGAGCGAATGGCGCCGCCCCGTCGTCACTGCGGGCCCTGACCGCCGGCCCTCACCACCGGACCACCGGGCCCTGACTACTGCTCCTTGACGTCCCCCGCACCGGAGGTCTCGCGGTCCGCCTTGGCCAGTTCGGAGCGCCGGTAGGAGTACGCGAAGTAGATGACCAGGCCGATGGCGAACCAGACCGCGAAGCGCACCCAGGTCTGCCACTCCAGGAACGTGATCAGCCAGATCGAGAAGCACACACCGATCGCCGGCACCACCGGCATCCCCGGCGTACGGAACGTCCGCGGCAGGTCGGGGCGCTTGTAGCGGAGCACGATCACCGCGACGCAGACCACCACGAATGCCAGCAGGATGCCGATGTTCGTCAGCTCGGCGGCCTCACCGATCGGCAGGAAGCCCGCGATCAGCGCCGACGCGCCGCCGACGATCCAGGTCACCCGGGTCGGCACATGGTGTTTGGGGCTGGTCTTGGCGAACCACTTCGGCAGCAGCCCGTCCCGGCTCATCGAGAACCACACCCGGGTCACACCGAGCATGAAGGTGAACATGACCGTCAGGATGCCGATGATCGCGCCGACCGCGATGATATCCGCGAGGCTGCTCAGGCCCACCGACTTGAACGCCGTCGAGAAGCCGCTCTCCGGGTCGATGTCCCTGTAGTCCTGCATACCCGTCAGGACCAGGCAGGCCAGCACGTACAGCACCATCGAGACCGCCAGCGAATACATGATCGCCTTCGGCATATGGCGCTGTGCGTCCTTGGACTCCTCGGCCGCGGTGCTCATCGCGTCATAGCCGAAGACCGCGAAGAAGACGGTGGCCGCGCCGGTGAACGCGCCGCCCACCCCGAACGGGAAGAACGGTTCGTAATTCCCGGACTTGATATGGAAGACGCCGACGCCGATCACCAGCAGGACCACCAGGACCTTCAGGCCCACCACGATCGTCTCGAAGCGCGCTGCGTTCTTGATGCCCAGCGTCAGCAGATAGGCGATCAGCAGACACAGCAACGCGGCGAACAGGTCCACCCGGTGCCCGTCGCCGGTCCCCGGCGCGCCCAGCATCCACTTCGGCAGCTCGGCGCCCATCTCGCCGAGCAGAAAGCTGAAATAGCCGGAGATGCCGATCGCGACCACCGCCACGATCGCCGTGTACTCCAGCAGCAGGTCCCAGCCGATGAACCAGCCCGCCAGCTCACCGAGGACCGCATAGCCGTACGTGTAGGCCGAGCCCGCCTTCGGAATGAGCCCGGCGAATTCGGCGTACGAGAAGGCGGCCGCGGCGCTCGCCACACCCGCGACGAGGAAGGAGATCAGGACGGCGGGGCCTGCCTTCCCGTTCGCGACCGTGCCGGCGAGGGTGAAGATGCCCGCGCCGATGATGCCGCCGACGCCGATGGCGGTCAGCTGCCACAGGCCGAGCGTCCGTGTGAGCTGCTGGCTCGCGGCGCCTTCCGCCTCCGTGATGTGATCAATCGGTTTCCGGCGCAATACGCCCTGTCCCGCGCGCAGCCGCATGCGTGATCCCTCCGAATGCTCCGTCGTTCGTCCGTTCGTCCGACGGCGGATCATCATGGCCCTTCGGCGGCGCCTAAGGAAGGCAACTCCCTATTGCGTGTTGCGGAAGTCTGTGAATGGACAGGCCGGGACCCGTGCTCACGGTCACCTGATCGGCCCGCAACACCCCACCCACACAGGCAAAATACCTAGCCCGGCGACGACCGGACCTCCGGCCGGGCAGAAAGCGCTGACGCGCCCTCTTCCCATGGACGCCGGGGCGCCATGGACGCGTTCAGTTCACAGGGCTCACTCGGCGTCCTCCAGCCGGAAGCCGACCTTCAGCCCGACTTGGTAGTGGTCGATCTCGCCGTCGACGAGATGCCCGCGGACCTGGGTGACCTCGAACCAGTCCAGGTTGCGCAGCGTCTCCGAAGCGCGCTTGATGCCATTGCGGACCGCGGCATCCACGCTCTGCTGGGATGTGCCCACGATCTCGGTCACGCGATAGGTGCGGTCGGTCACGGTGGTCTCCCCTCGCCAGGGCGGCGCTCCGCCCGTGCACCTTCCACCGTGCCTCAGGGCGACGAGCCCCACCAGCGGAGAGGGGATCGGGCGGGCCGTGCCGTCGGCTACGGGACGACGGTGACCGGCCAGCGCCCGGCCTTGACCAGGCGGACCGCGACCGACCCCATGATCCGGTGGCCGGCCGACTCCGAAGCGCCGACCACCACCGCGTCGGCCTTCAGCTCATCGGCCATCTGCACCATGCCGTTGTACGGGTCCCCACGCAGGGTGTGAAACTCCCAGCGCACCGCGTAGATCCCCTGGAGCCGCTCCGTCGCCTCGCGGATCTCGGTGATCAGCTCCTCGGCGACCTCGTGTGTCGCGTCCACGACGGGGGCGCCCATCGCCGCTCCGGCCGGCAGCACCGGCTGGACGTAGACCAGGACGAGCTTCGACCCCTGGCGCCTGGCCAGCCCGGCCGCGTACGCGGCGGCCCGCCACGACGAGTCGGAGCCGTCGACGCCGACGACGATGACCTTCGGGCCGTCCGTTCCGCGCTCGAATGGCGCGGCTGCGTTCTCCTCCACACCCGGGAGGTTAACCGTACGTGCATGCCGGCCGATCCCCGGGCACGCGGAACGGTCTCCCGCGCCGGAAGGGTCTCCCACCGCTCGGTCAGGCGGGAGCCGGCGGCCAGCTGCCCGGGGACAGCACACCCAGGACGTACGCCCTGGCGACCAGCGCGGTACGGCCCTGTACCCGCCAGCGGCGGGCCAGCCGGGTCAGGTGGTAGTTGACGCCGTCCACCGTCAGTCCGAGCGCCGTGCCGATCGAGGCCGTGGTCGCGCCCCCGGCGGCCAGCGCCAGGATCCGGGCCTCCACCGGGCTGGCCGTGCCGCGCGGCACGGGCGGGGGAGGGGCGTCGCGGACGCGCAGGAGCGCTAGCAGGGCGGGCGGCTGCACCGAAGGGTCGCCCACCGGATCCACCGTCAGTTCGCCCTCCCGCTCCGACCCGTCGGACGCGGACCGCCAGTGCACCTCAACCGGGTAGCGTGACCGGTGCCCGAGCCGCACCGCCTCGGCGATCCGGTGAAGTTGTTCCTTCGCTCGTGGCCGGAACAGGTCCAGCAGATTGCGGCCGCGCAGCTGGCCGGGCGCCGCGCCCCACTGCGCGGCCATCGCCGGATTGGCGATCAGCACCTCGCCGTCGGCGTGGCACACCGCGATCGGGGTGGGGATACGGTCCAGCAGGATCAGGAAGTAGTTGCGCCAGGGGCCCTCGGCGTACGGACCGGCCGGGTCCCGCGGTCCGGCGCGGCCGGCGGGGGCGGCTGGTCCGCTCGTCTCCTGCGTTCCGGGCGTCCCGCAGGCTCTGCTCGTCCCCTCCGCTCCGCTCGTGTGCGGCGCGTCCTCGCCCGCCGTACCGCCCGCCATGCCGTCGGCACCCCCGTTGTCCATTGCCCCATCTCCCGTCAGCCTGCAAGAGCCGGCAGTGAAAAACCACTGCACAATCATGCAGTTGTCCGGTCGTGACCTGCACATCGGGCCGGTCACGCTGGAGACATGACCGACACCATCGCGCTCCACACCGATGAACGCGCCGCCGACAACGCCATACCGGTGGCCGACATCTCCGCTGCGGGGCTCACCAAGACGCCCATCCAGCACGCCATGGACCTGGCCCGGATACACGGCCCGTTCTACAGGCGAAAGCTCAACGACCGGGAGACGCTGTTTGTCTCCTCGCTGGAGCTGGTCACCGAAATCGCCGACGAGAGCCGCTTCGCCAAGGGTGTGTCGGTCGTTCTGGAGGACGTCCGGGAGTTCGCCGGTGACGGTCTGTTCACCGCCTACAACGACGAGCCGAACTGGGCCAAGGCGCACGAGGTCCTGATGCCGGCCTTCGCGCTCGGCTCGATGCGGACGTACCACCCTGCGATGCTCAAGGTGGCCCGCCGGGTCATGGCCGCCTGGGACCGGCGGGTGGCCGACGGCACGGCCGTGGATGTCGCGGACGACATGACCCGGATGACGCTGGACACCATCGGGCTGGCCGGTTTCGGCTTCGACTTCGAGTCGTTCGCCCGTGACACCCCGCACCCGTTCGTCGAGTCCATGGTGCGCTGCCTCCAGTGGAGCATGACCAAGTTCGCCCGTAAGTCCGGCACCGACCACTCCGAGGAGGACGCGGCGTTCCGTGTCGATGCGGACTATCTCGCGTCCGTCGTCGACGAGGTCATCGCCGCCAGGACCGCGAGCGGCGAGACAGGTGACGACGATCTGCTGGGCCTGATGCTCGGCGCGACGGACCGGGCAGGCACCGGCAACGGCCCCTCCCTCGACCTCGCCAACATCCGCAACCAGGTCATCACCTTCCTGATCGCCGGCCACGAGACCACCTCGGGTGCGCTCTCCTTCGCGCTGTACCACCTGCTCAAGGACCCGGTCGCGCTGCGGATGGCCCAGCGCGAGGCCGACGAACTGTGGGGCGACGACACGGACCCCGACCCGTCCTTCGAGGACATCGGCCGGCTGCCGTTCACCCGGCAGGTCCTCAACGAGGCGCTCCGGCTGTGGCCGACGGCCGCTGCCTTCACCCGCCAGGCCCGCGAGGACACCCTGCTCGGCGGCCGCTACCCGGTGCGGGCGGGGGATCAGATCACGGTGCTCACGCCGATGCTGCACCGCGACCCGTCCTGGGGCGACAACCCCGAGATGTTCGACCCGTCCCGCTTCAGCCCCGACGCCGAGGCGGCCCGGTCGCCGCACGCGTACAAGCCGTTCGGAACGGGTGAACGCGCCTGCATCGGGCGGCAGTTCGCGCTGCACGAGGCGACCATGCTGCTCGCCCTCCTGGTGCACCGCTACCGGCTGATCGACCACAGCGACTACCGGCTGCGCATCAAGGAGACGCTCACCCTCAAGCCCGACGGGTTCACGTTCACCCTGGCCGCGCGTACGCCCGAGGACCGGGCCGCGACCCGCGCCGCGCTCGCCGTACTCCCCGGCAGCGCGACCGCCACCGACGACACGGCGGCCGATGACGCCCTGCCGACCCGCGTCCCGCAGGGCACCGGTCTGCTCCTGCTGCACGGCACCAACTACGGCACCTGCCGAGAGTTCGCCGAGCGGATCGCAGACGAGGCCACCGGCCTGGGCTTCGCCACCGATGTGGCACCTCTGGACGCACACGCCGGCGGGTTGCCCGCCGACCGGCCCGTCGTCATCGTCGCCGCCTCCTACAACGGGCAGCCCACCGATGACGCGGCCGCCTTCGTCCGGTGGCTCAACACCGCGGCCGACGGCGCCGCCGCGGACGTGCCCTACGCCGTCCTGGGCGTCGGCGACCGCAACTGGGCCGCGACCTACCAGCATGTGCCGATGCTCATCGACGACCGGCTCGACGCGCTGGGCGGACAGCGGCTGCTGCCGCGCGCCGAGGCCGACGCCTCCGGCGATCTCGGCGGCACGGTAAGGGAGTTCACCGCCGCACTGCGTACCCGGCTGCTGACGCGGTACGGCGATCCGGCCAGCGTCGGCGCGAGCGCACCGGCCGCGGAGGACACCGGTTACACCGTTACAGAGGTCACCGGCGGGCCGCTGGACGCGCTGGCCGCCCGGCACGACCTCGTCCCGATGACCATCACCGAGGCGTATGACCTCACGGCACAGGACTGGCCGCGGCCCAAGCGTTTCCTGCGGCTCGCGCTGCCCGAGGGCGTCACCTACCGCACCGCCGATCATCTGGCAGTGCTGCCGGCCAACGCCCCGGCCACGGTCGAGCGCGCGGCCCGCGCCCTCGGCGTCGACCTCGACACCGTCCTCGCACTGCACTCCGGACGCCGCCCCGGCCGCGACGCCCTTCCCGTCGACCGGCCCCTGTCCGTACGCCAACTCCTCACCCATCACCTGGAGTTGGGCATGCGTCCCACAGCTGAACAGGTCGCTGTGCTCGCCGCGCACAACCCCTGCCCGCCCGAGCGCCTCGCCCTGGAGGCCGTCGCCGAGGACGACCCGCGGACCCTTGTCGACCTGATCGAGGCCAACCCGGCGCTGCGTGGCGCGCTGCCCTGGCCGACGATCCTGGAACTGCTGCCGCCGCTGCGCACCCGGCACTACTCCCTGTCGTCCTCGCCCACCGCCGACCCCCGGCACGCCGATCTGATGGTCTCGCTGCTGCCCGGCGGAACCGGATCGACGCATCTGCACACCCTGCGGCCCGGCGACACCGTCCTGGCCCGCGTCCAGCCATGCCGCGAGGCCTTCCGCCTCGACCCGGCCGACGCCACCCCCGTCATCATGGTCGCGGCCGGCACCGGACTCGCCCCCTTCCGCGGCGCCGTCGCCGACCGCGTCGCCGCAGGCCAGACCGCCCCCGCGCGGCTCTACTTCGGCTGCGACGACCGCGCCGCCGACTTCCTGCACGCCGCGGAATTCGCCGCCGCCGAAGCGGCCGGGGCCATCTCCGTACGCCCGGTCTTCAGCGCCCGCCCCGAGCACGGCCACCGCTTCGTCCAGCACCGCATCGCCGCCGAGGCCGACGAGGTGTGGGAGCTGCTGCAGACCGGCGCGCGGGTGTACGTCTGCGGCGACGGCAGCCGGATGGCGCCCGGCGTCCGGGCCGCCTTCCGTGACCTGCACGGGGCGCGTACGGGCGCCTCGGCACAAGCATCCGAGGCCTGGCTGCGCGAACTGACCGCCTCCGGCCGCTACATCGAGGATGTGTACGCGGCGGGCTGAGGCTCCCGCCCCTCCGGGGCCCCGGCCGGCGCGCGGTCTGGATCTCGCGGCCCGCCGGGGCCAAGGTAGGTGGTGCGGCCATCAAGGCCGCACCACGCGGCGGCCGTGACCGAGGCCGCCGTCCGACTGGGGGGAATTCCGGCATGACCGGTACGACGAAGGCGCTGATCACCGGAGGCGGCATCGCGGGGACGGTGACCGCAATGGCCCTGCAGAAGGCGGGCATCGACGCGGAGATCTTCGAGGCCTATCCGACCGGCGCGGATGACGTCGGCGCCTTCCTCGTCGTCTTCGCCAACGGACTCGAAGCACTCCGGGTGATCGACGCACACGGCCCCGTCGTCGACGGCTCCTTCCCCGCGCGGCGCGTGGAGTTCATCGGCGACCGCGGCGAACCACTGGGGGAGCGGCCCATCGCGGGCACCGAACAAGGCGACGAACTCGGCCCGCGCACCCTGCGGCGCGCCACGCTCTACCAGGCGCTGCACACCGAGGCGATACGCCGCGGGATATCCGTACGGCACGGGAAACGGCTGGTCGGCGCCGAGACCGTGGATACGGCGGACGGCCGGAAGGTGGTGGCGGCCTTCGCCGACGGCAGCCGGGCCGAGGGCGACCTGCTCATCGGCGCCGACGGCCTGCACTCCGTCACCCGCACCCTCATCGACCCGGATGCGCCGGGCCCCCGCTACACCGGCCAGAACACCGTCTGCGGCTACACCCGCGACGCCAGGACCCTGCTCTCGCCGGACACCTACACCATGATCTTCGGCAAACGGGCCTTCTTCGGCTGCACCGTCGCCCCCGACGGCGAGGTCTGGTGGTTCGCCAACGTCCCGGGCACCGAACTGGACCGGACCGACCCCGCGGCCATCGCCCCCGCCGAATGGCGCCGCCGGGTCGCCGGACTCTTCGACGACGATGACACCCCGGCCGCCGCCATCGTCCGCGCCACCGGCGACCGGATCATCGCCTCCAACGCCTATGACATCGCCACCACCCCGACGTGGCACAACGACACCATGATCATCCTCGGCGACGCCGCCCACGCGGCCGCGCCCAACGCCGCGCAGGGCGCGTCCATGGCCATCGAGGACAGCATCGTTCTCGCCAAGTGCCTGCGCGACCGGCCGGACCCGCGCAGCGCCTTCGCCGCGTACGAGGAACTGCGCCGCGAGCGGGTGGAGGCGGTCGTCGCGGCCAGCGCCGGGATGGCCCGGCTCACCGCGACGGGCGCGGCCGGCCGCCGGACGGCACCCGAGAACCGGACGGAGGGCGGCAGCGCGGGCGCCGACAACTGGCTTACGGGGTATCGCATCGAGTGGTGAAGCGGCGCCCCCTCCCGAGTGAAACCACGGAGTTCCGTGTGGGTGCACTTCCTCCCTCTGCCTTGTCAGACCGGCCGTTTCGCAAAGAGTTGCACGATGCATTAATTGCGTAACTGATTTGTTATCAACCGGGCTTGATTAACTCGCGGACTTTGTTGGGTGATACGTTCGCTGCTGCCCGTTCGGCTGATCTCCCGCTACGAATTCAATTGCAAGAAAGACAGAAACATGGGCCTCGACGCCAACGGAGTTCATGGCCAGAGCGAGCTCGTCGGCTGACCGATGGCCGCCGGCAGTCGGCGGCGGTCCGTCTCCCGCGGTTCGGCACCGCGCACGGCCCGGCCCTGGACATCTCGCTCACGGTCGCAGATCCGATCCTTGCCTCATGTCCCTTGAGAACAGGCCGAAATGCAGTGCGGTCGGCTCACCCGACCGAATTCCCCACCACCACGGAAAATTACATGCGACGAATACCCTGGCTGCGCGCCGCCACCCTCGGCATGTGCGCTTCCATTGCCCTTGCCGTCCCGGCGACCGCCGCTCCGCACCCGAATCCCGGCCCGGACAGCGCCACCACCGGTCACCGCACCGCCTCGCCGTCAGATGAGCCGGTTCGGCCTTCGAAGGGAGTGACGCGGGAAGAAATCCGTAAGGCCCAGGAGACGGAGCGGTACTGGACGCCGGAGCGCATCCGTGGCGCCGTCCCTCTGGACGCGCCGCAGGCGGGAGACGAGGCCTCGGGCAACTCGGGTGACTCGGGTGAGCAGCGCGCTCCGGGCGAGCGACGTAAGCGGTCGCTCCAGGAACCGACCCACCCGACGGACGCCGGCATCGCCACGGTCGGCGTGTTCCTGATCCGCGGCGCCGACGGGGCGGCGACCCCCAACCAGTTCTGCAGCGCCAGTGCCGTGACCTCGCCGACCAAGAGCCTGGTCATCACGGCGGCGCACTGCCTCAAGGGGGACAGGCGCAACCGCGACATCGCCTTCGTACCCGGTTACCGCGCGGGGGCCTCGAAGGCGGGCCAGGCGGGCGAGACGCCGTACGGCATCTTCCCGATGAAGCCGGGCAAGGTCTGGATCGACAAGCGATACCTCCAGGCTTCCCCCAACGACGACGTGGACTTCGCCTTCCTGCGCGTCGGCCCGAACTCCCAGGGGCAGCTGCTGGAGGACGCCACCGGCCGCGGCAACCAACTCACCGCTGTCCCGACCGCGAAGCTCGCGCGCAAGGACGTGACGGTCGTCGGCTACCCGGGTGGCCAGAAGACGCCGTTGCAGTGCACGAACGACACCAGCGCCTTCCAGGGCCGGTTCATGGAAATCAAGTGCGCCGGCTTTCGTGCGGGCGTCAGCGGCGGCCCGTTCCTGGAGAACTTCGACGGCGGCCGCGGCAACCTCGTCGGCGTCATCGGGGGATACAAGACCGGCGGCCTGTACGACCACACCTCCTACACCTCGCAGTTCGACGACGACGTGTTCCGTCTCTACGAGCAGGCGGTGAGCGATGCGACGCCGGACGCGCCCAACACCATGGGCAGCGCCGAGACCTGGAAGAACGCCAGGGCCATGACCACCGGCCGGTTCCACACCGCCTCGGTGCGCAACAACACCGGTGACCTGATCGTGCGCTGGTCCGACGGTGAGGTCTCCCTCTACCCCGGAGACGGCGAGTACGGGTTCCGCAAGGACATCCAGCTCACCAAGGCGAACCCGACCTGGAAGCGCGCGGCGGCCATCACCGCCGGCAACTTCACCGGCGACGACACCTACGACCTTCTCGTCCGCTGGTCGGATGGCGCGTTGACCCTCTACAAGGATGTCAACGAGACCAACAAGCTCCGCAACGCGGTCAAGCTCCAGGGCCCCAACGGCACGTGGACGCACGCGAGCGTCATGGCAGCCGGCCGCTTCGGCGGCGGCAACACCCGCAGCGACGATCTCGTGGTGCGCTGGTCCGACGGCGAGGTCACCCTCTACACCAACGTCGACGGCAAGGGCCTGCACGCCGAGAAGCAGCTCACCAAGCCCAACACGACCTGGCCGTACGCCCGCGACATCACCGCGGGCGACTTCGACACCACCACAGGCGACCAGGACCTGTTCGTCCGCTGGGGCGACGGAGAGGTCAGCGTCTACGCGAACATCGCGGCCAAGGGCCTCAAGGCCGAGCACCAGCTCTGCCCGGCCAAGTCCCCCTGGCGCGCGGCTTCCCTCTCCACCGCCGGCGTCTTCGGCGGCAACAGCCGCCAGGACGACATCGTCACGCTCTGGCCGGCCAGCGGCAAGCTCTCGATGAACACCGGTACCACCGTCAAGTCCCTGGCCCGCGAACGCATCCTCGTTCCCTAGGGCCCTTCCGACCGTGGCCCATCGGACAGGTTCTAGGCCACTCGCTGACGGCACCGGGGGTGTCAGCCGGTCTGGTCGGTCCGGCCGGCACCTCCCGCCGACTGGACCACCAGCAGCACGATCGCCGCGACGGTGAAGTTACGGGTCGCCGCGTCCAGCCCGTTCCAGTCCTCGGACTGCCACATCGCGAACCACTCGCCGCCTATGGCCAGGAATCCCGCCCCGAAGAGCAACAGCACCATCAGCAGCCCCACGGTGGCCACCCGCCGAGCGCGGGGCACACGGGCCCCGCTCCGCACCGCCACCGCCCAGAGCGCGGTGGCCGCGATCAGCACCACCGCGGCCACCGCCTCCCAGGCGATTATCGCGAGATACGCGGCGTCCTGGAGTGAGTGCGAGGTGATGGCCCGCCACATCAGGTCCTCGTCCTTGAACGTGGTGTCCATGGCCAGGACATGGCGGACGAACTCGCGATTGGTATCGAAGTCGGTGATATTGCCGAAGGCGACGAGCGCGATATAGAGCGCGACCGTCCCGGTGAGCACGGCCGCCGCGAGCGGCAGCGCCGCAGCCGGATTCTTGCTTTGCATCAACTCTCCAGTGATCGATCCGGGTCATCGTGTGTTCCGCCCGTTATCTTGCCGTCCACCCGCCCCTTGGTTCCCACCGGCCGCAACTCCCGTACGCTGCTGCCCACTCGACCGTATGACCGACGGGACGAGTGGCCGAACGGCCGAAGAACGAGGGGAGCGGGGCACATGAAGAAGACGCGGTGCGCGGGGACGGTCGCCGTCGCGGCGGCGGCGGTTATCGCGGTGACCGGCCCGGCAGGTGCCGAACCGGCCGCCACGACATACGACACCAGCACGTCCGTGGGTGTCCACAACGCCTATGAGAAGGATAAGTACCCGTATTTCGCCGATGCGTTGGACTCCGGTACCGCGCTCGTCGAACTCGACGTCTGGGCCAACGGACTCGGCTCGTCCTGGCGGGTCTCGCACAGCAACCCGCTCGGGAACAACAACAACTGCGCGGGTGCCTCGACCGCGTCGGAACTGCGCACCAAGGACCGCAACCAGGACTTCGGCGGCTGCCTCGCCGATATGAAGGCCTGGCACGACGCCAACCCCGGCCACCGCCCCATCCTGGTCAAGGTCGAGATGAAGGACGGCTTCAACGCCAAGGGCGGCCGCGGACCCGCCGAATTCGACGCGCTGGTACGGCAGAAGCTGGGCGATGCGGTCTACGGCCCCGGGGACCTGACCGCGGGGCACGCCACGCCGGACGAGGCGGCGCGGGCCGGCGCCTGGCCCGCGCGCTCCGACCTCGCCGGCAAGTTCCTGTTCGAGCTGATACCCGGCACCGTCGAGGAGGACAACCCGTTCGACAAACTGTGGACCGACGTGGAGTACGCCACCCACCTCAAGGGCCTCGCCGGGCAAGGCAAGCTGGCGCAGTCGACGGCCTTCCCGGCGGTACACGGCGCGGCCGCGGGCGACCCCCGCGAGCGCTACACCGACCCGGCGCTGCGCCCCTGGTTCGTGGTCTTCGACGGCGACGCCGCCACGTACCTGAACGGCACCATCGACACCGCCTGGTACGACACCCGCCACTACCTCCTGATCATGACGGACGCGCACAAGGTCCCGCCGGTGATCGACGGCACCCGTCCGACGGAAGCGGAGGCGCTGGCCCGCGTCCGCCAACTCGCCGCGGCACATGCGAGTTTCGCGACGGCCGACTGGTATGCGCTGCCGTCCGTGCTCCAGACGGTGGTGCGGCGAGGGGCCTGAGCGAGCGCGCGGCCGGGCCCCGGCTACGACGACGTCGCCCTCCGGTAGACCGCGGCCACGTCCTCGTCGAACCGGCTGCTGTACGACGTGGTGTCGTCGCCGCCTCCGTTGAGTCCGCCGATCACGCCGATCAGTGAGCCGGTGCCGGTGGCCGGGTCGAGGTCGGTGAGCAGCGGGCCGCCGCTCGTTCCGTCCGGGAATCCCGGGCAGGGGAAGCGGAACTGGGTGGGTCCTTGCGCGTCCGCCGTGTGCCGGCAGCTGAGCGGTGCGTCCCGGTCGATGGGATAGCCGGTCAGCTGCGCCGGGCGCCCGGCCGGGGCGTCGAACCGGATGCGTTCGGCACCGGTGACGGCCTCGATCCGGTGGTCCACCCGGTCCGCCCGGTGTGGCCGGCCGGCCCTGCGCACCCGGAGGAACGCCACGTCATGGTCGGGGTCCTGGTCGCTGATCCAGCGAGGATCGACGTCGATCCGGGTGGGCACCCACAGTCCGTACGGTGCGATCCCGTCGTGCAGGCCGGGCGCGAACACCAGCCGGGTGCGGAAGCCGCCGTCGTGCACACAGTGCGCGGCGGTGGCGAGGAGATCCCCCGCCGGGGAGTGCACCACGCTCGCGGTGCAGTGGTGTGTCGGGCCGCTGTCGTCATCGCCGTCGGGCCCGGCGTCGGGCTCGGGGGAGAAGAGTGCGCCGATGGGGGGAGAGGGGGCCGCCGGGGCGGCGGTGAGCGGTCGGGATGCCGGAAGCGGGGCGGGCGTGTCGCGTTGGAGCGCCTTCACCGGGGGGCCCGGTCGTTCCTCGTACCGTCCGGCGAGCACCGCCGCGGCGGCCGCGTCGCCCGCGGCCCGGTCCGCGATGTACGACCCGGCGGCGGCATCCCCGGGCGCCAGATACGGATCGCCCGGCTCGGAGCGGAGCACCAGCGTCGTGCCGCCCACGGCAACGGCCAGGAGCGCGAGCGTCAGCGTCACCCGCAGCGGAACGCCGGCCCGGCCGCGTCCCGTGCAGGCCGTTCCGTCCCGGCACGGTGGTTCTTCCGGCGCCCGGTCCGCCCTCGCCCCGGCTGCCTCGCCCGCGCCGCCCGCGTCCTCTGCCGGCACGGGATCGTGCTCGCTCGTCTCCACCAGCTGTCGCCTCGCCGCATCAGCCGGCGCCACCCCGTCGGACGGTCGGGGCGGCGCCGGAACCAGACATTTCACCCAGTCTGATGCACGATCGCCCGCCGAGGTTCGGTGCCACGGCGGATCATCGCCCGAGTCACCGAAACCGACCCCTGTCCGTGGCCCGGGGGATGGGGTGACGCCGCCCGGGGCCTGCCCCGCCGCCCTGCGCCGCCCGGGTCCCCCTATGCCCCCGAGTTGTGCGCGATCAGAGTGTCCGCCAGGCCGAACTCATTGGGGAAGTCCATCGGCACGATGCCCAGGCCCGTCCAGCCGCTGCCCTCCGACCCCTCCAGCAGGCTCTTGACCTGCGGGTTCAGGCGGTCGGCGTTCGACCGGGGCGGCAGCAGGGCGGCGGTGCTGACGTAGTTGACGAACAGTTTGCCGGGCTCGCCGACGGCCTTGCGGAACTGTGCCTCGATCTTCGGGTACTTCGCGAACGGCTCCGCCATATAGTCGTCCTGGATGTCGAACAGCTGCGGATCGGCGTACCGCACACCCGGCATGCCGTCCGAGTCCGCCAGCAGGACGACCCTGCCCCGGGCCTGGCCCAGCGACGGCAGGTCGCCGTCGAGCCGGAACAGCGGCCGGTAGCCCTTGTCGTCGAGATAGATGTCGAAGATCCGGCGGAACTCCTCGGCGGCGACCTCCGAGTGCTCCTGCTTGACCCGCATCAGCACGGTCTCGGAGGGGTGCGCGCGGAGGAAGGCCCGGCAGGCGTCGAGTACGTCGCCGAACATCAGCTCCTGGTAGAAGGCGCCGTGGTGGATGGCGAAGACGTCGTCGACGGCCCGGCAGCGAATGTCCAAGAAGCGGATTCCGGCGTCCAGTTGGGCGTCGATGGCGGTGTTCTGGCAAGCGACCCAGGGGCCGCCGAGGCGGGCGCCCGAGTCATGGGTGCCCGGGATCGTCAGCCGCTGGACGGGTGTGCCGTCGCCGAGCGCCGACATCCACTTCTGCGGGGCGAGGGCGGACGGTGCCGAGCCCCGGTGCTCTGCCGCGTCGGCGGTGAAGTGGTCGCTCCCGACACCCGTCAGCACCCCGGCGGCCGAGAGCCCGGCCGCGCCCCTGAGGAATCCCCGCCGATCCAGCCCCAGCCCCATACCGCTACCCCTGCCCCTTGAGTGTGTGCCGTACGGCCGCACCGTACGAACATGCGATCGGGGCATCGAACCACATCGGCCATGGACATGGCACCCGGCCGGCACGCCATCGGGGCGTGCCGGCCGGGAACGGGCCGCGTCAGACGCGGACCGACAGCGACAGCGCGAACCGTCCCGCGCTGTCCGTCCACCACTCGCTCAACTTCAGCCCGGCCGCCGCGAGTTCGGAACGTACGCCGCCCTCGCGGAACTTGGCGGAGATCTCGGTCCGTACCTCCTCGCCTTCGGCGAAGGACACCGCCAGGTCCACCGCGGGGATCTTGACCGTCAGGTCCGTGCGGGCCCGCAGCCGCATTTCGATCCACTCGTGGTCGGCGTTCCACAGGGCGACATGGTCGAAGTCCGCCGGGTCGAAGTCGCCGCCCAGTTCGCGGTTGATGACCTGGAGGACGTTCTTGTTGAAGGCGGCGGTCACGCCTTGCCCGTCGTCGTAGGCGGCGACGAGCGTGGCCTCGCCCTTGACCAGGTCGGTGCCGAGCAGGAGGGCGTCTCCCGGGGAGAGCATGGCGTGGACGGAGCGCAGGAAGGCCGCCCGCTCCTCGGGGAGCAGGTTGCCGATGGTGCCGCCGAGGAACGCGAGCAGCCGCGGGCCGGGCGTGTCGGGGAGCTGGATGCCCTTTTGGAAGTCGGCGACCAGCGCGTGCACGGTGAGGCCGGGATGCTCGGTGAGCAGCGCCTCGCCCGCCGCTGCCAGCGCGGAGTCGCTGACGTCGATGGGCAGATAGGTGTGCAGCTCGGTGAGTGCTCCGATGAGATGGCGCGTCTTGTCGGACGAGCCGGAGCCCAGCTCGATGAGGGTGCGGGCGCCGGTGGCCGCCGCGATATGCGCGGAGCGGGTGAGCAGGATCTCCCGCTCCGCTCGGGTGGGGTAGTACTCGGGCAGCTTGGTGATCTCCTCGAACAGCTCGCTGCCGCGGGCGTCGTAGAACCACTTGGGCGGCAGCTGTTTGGGCGTACGGGTCAGGCCCTGTGTGACGTCGGCGCGCAGAGCGGCCGCGGTGGCGTCGGCGGGGAGGGTGCGGGTGATGCTGAGGGGGCTCACGTAGCGGGCTCCTTGAGCGGGGTGAGGTGGACGTCCTCACGGGTGGCGACGAGCAGGGTGCCGTCGGGGACGTCGGTCCAGTGGGGGGAATCGTCGTACGGCTCGGAGGCAACGACCCTGCCGCCTCCGGGAATGGCCAGGTGGCACAGCGTGTCGCCCCAGGCGGTGGCGGCGATGGTGGTGCCGTCGGTGAGCAGCAGGTTGAGCCGGGAGCCGGGGGCGGCGGCGGCGACCGCCCTGACGGTGCCGGCCAGCGCCTCGCCCGGGGCGTCGCCGAGCGCCAGCCGGTGCTGGACCAGCGCCCACAGGAACGCCGCATCGCAGCGGGCCTGGAGTCGCAGCAGCTCCAGCGGAGGGAGAGCGGCGGCCAGTGGGGCCAGTGAGTCCGGCCAGCCGGCCACCGCGCCGTTGTGGCTGAACAGATGGCGGCCGGCGGCGAACGGCGCGGCCGCCGCCTCGGCGTCCGCGCCCGCCTCGGTGGCATCGCGTACGGCGGCGAGCAGTGCGCCGGTGCGCACCACCCGCGCCAGGTCGGGCAACTGCTCGTCGGCCCAGATCGGCCCGGCCCTGCGGTAGCGGGCGGGCACCGGGTCGCCCGGCGCGTACCAGCCGACGCCGAAGCCGTCCGCGTTGACCGTGCCGTGCAGCTGGCGGCGTGGTGCCCAGGACTGGCGGTAGAGACCGTCCGGCGGGCTCAGCACCACCTGGCCGAAGGGTATCTCCGGTCCCAGGTAGGCGATATGACGGCACATCAGTCTGCGGTCTCCCGGGGTGAGCGGTTTGCCGGACCCATGCCGAAACCTTCAATGATCCGCTCGCTCATGCGCCCGCCGCCGGGTCGGCGTCCCGGGCGGTGCGGAACCCGGAGAAGATCTGCCGCCGGACCGGCAGATCCCAGTTGCGGAAGGTGCCCCGGCAGGCGACCGGGTCGACGGCGAAGGATCCGCCGCGCAGCACCTTGTACGAGCTGCCGAAGAACACCTCCGAGTACTCCCGGTAGGGGAACGCGACAAAGCCCGGATAGGGAAGGAAGTCGCTGGCCGTCCACTCCCATACATCGCCTATCAACTGCCGTACTCCGAGCGGGGATTGGCCGTCCGGGTAGCTGCCGATGGCGGCGGGGCGCAGATGCCGCTGGCCGAGGTTGGCATGGGCCGGCGTCGGGTCCTCGTCGCCCCACGGGTAGCGCATCGCCCGCCCGCCGACCGGATCGTGCCGGGCCGCCTTCTCCCACTCGGCTTCGGTCGGCAGCCGCCGGCCCGCCCAGCGCGCGTATGCGTCCGCCTCGTACCAGCTGACATGCAGCACCGGCTCGTCCGGCGTCACGGGCTCGGTCACCCCGAACCTGCGGCGCAGCCACTGATGGCCCTCGCGCCGCCAGAACAGCGGCGCGCGCAGCCCGTGTTCCCGCACATGCGCCCAGCCGTCCTCCGCCCACCAGCGCGGATCGTCGTACCCGCCGTCCTCGATGAACCGCTGATACGCGCCGTTGCTGACCGGTGTGGTGTCGATCAGGAAGGAGTGCACCAGGCGCCGGTGTGCCGGCCGCTCGTTGTCCAGCGCCCACGGTTCGGTCGAGGTGCCCATGGTGAACGGGCCGCCGGGGATGAGGGCTTCGGCAGGGAGGATGCCGTCATCAACCGCTGGAGGCTCCGGCGCGGTGAGTACGACGGGCCCGACACGGAGCTGGTGCGTGATGAGCATGGTCTCGTCGTGCTGCTGCTCATGCTGCGCGATCATGCCGAACGCGAAGCCGGAGTCGAGCAGCGGGCCGCCGTGCAGCGGGGTGCGCTCCAGGATGTCCAGCACCCGGCCGCGGACGTCGGCGACATAGCCGTGCGCCTCCGCGGGCGCCAGCAGCGGCAGCGAGGGACGTTCGGCGCGCGGGTGCTCGAAGGCGTCGTAGACGGAGTCGATGTCCGGACGCAGCGCGTCGCGGCCGCCGACGGTGCGCAGCAGCCACTGCTCCTCCTGGTTGCCGATGTGCGCCAGGTCCCACACCAGCGGTGACATGAGCGGGGAGTGCTGCGCGATGAGATCGGGATCCTCGACGCAGGTGGTCAGCAGGCGGGTTCGGTCGCGGGCGGTGAGCAGCGCCGCGGCCGCGCGCTCCCGGAGCGACTCGGGATCCATGGTCACTGGCTGTCCTTCCGGAAGGTGAGCTCGCTGACGGGGTGCTCCGCGAAATGTGGGGGGCCGAACCCTGTGGGCTCGAAAGGTGTGGACTCGAAACGTGTGGGGTCGGTGATGTCCGGGGACACCTCCGTGGGCTGGGACGGCTGCGCCGTGTCCGCCGCGTACAGGGCGTCGAGGTGATCGTCCGCGGGGCAGCGTCCGCGCGCCACATAGCGCTCGGTGAAGTCCGCGACGGCCGCAAGCACGTCCGGGGAGGCGCCGAGCCGGGGCAGAGCCTCCTGCGCGACGGCGAAGCAGGCCACCGCCGCGGCGTGCAGCTCCGGGTCGGTCAGCGCCCCGCGCGCGGCATGCCGCCACAGCGGATTGCGCGGTGCGGGACGCGAACCCGCCGTATCCGCAAGGGGTTTGACGATGCGGTAGGCGTGCTCCGCGGCCTCCGGGTCGTCGAAGAGCGCGGCCGTGACGGCCAACGGAACGATCCAGCCGGCGTCGCCCGCCTGCGCGTCGATCATGCGCAGTTCCAGATGGCCGCGCGGGCGTACGGGCGGGAAGAGCGTGGTGACGTGGTAGTCGAGATCCTCCATGGCGGGCGGTCTGGGCCCGCCCGTACGGACCCACTCGCGGAAGGTGAGGCCCTCCGGGGCATCCCAGGGCCCGTCCTCGGAACGGATGCACATCACCGGGGCGTCCAGCACATAGCGGGCCCAGGCGCCGCGCGGGTCCGGATCCAGGGGCGGGGCGAGCGTACGCTCCGGATCGAGCTGCGACCAGACGACCTGGCGGGTGGTGCGATAGCCGGTCGGGCAGCCCTCGCTGGTCGGCGAGTTGGCGAAGGCCGCGGCCAGCACCGCGCCCAGCAGATGGGCCAGCAGCCAGCGGCGCCCGAGCCCGAGCGGCCCCGGCTCCTCGTACCCGGCGTCCACACACACCTGCACGGAAGCGGTCCCGCACATCATGGACCGCCCGGCCGCGCCCCAGCGGTCGAAGTACGCCTCCATGGCGTTGTAGCGGGGATGGGTCAGCACGCGGTTCGGAGCGTGCCAGGGGTTGTGGCCGTGACCGGCCATGCCCAGCCCCATGTCGAGCATCGCGGGGCGGACCAGTGCGAGATCGGCCGCGACGGACTCGATACAGGCGCTGAGGGAGGTGGCGGGGAGCGAGCTGAGCTCCAGCTGGCCGCCGGGTTCGAAGGTCAGGAGCGAATGGAGGGGGAGCGCGCGCAGTGCGGTGGCCGCGGAGTGCAGCCGGTTCGGTTCGACCGGACATCGGGGGTTGCGCGCGTCATGGACCAGCCATTCGATCTCCACGCCGATACGGCGTGGCGGACCGGTCTTGAAGCAGATTCCACGCAGGTGAGCTTCCAGTTCTGCTTCCGTCATCGCAGGCCGTGCGGGCATTGCTTCCCACTCCCTCTGGGCGGCGACAGGATTGCCAGCCTCCACCTAAGCGGCTGTGGGCGGCGCGCTCAAGGGGGCGTCAGCAGGGTGGGCGGGCACGGGCGGGCCGTGGCCGGGCGAGCGGGTGGGCCGCAGAGGGGGACAGCCGGACGGGGGCCCCGACGCCCGTCCGGCGGCAGGGCGGCCTTCCCGCCCGCCGCCCCGTCCCGGGACCGGCCCGGCGGACGACGAAGGCACCACAGGTGAGTCGTACGGCCGTTCGGGTGGCCCCGGTCCGCGTCACTGCCGGTAGCCCGCCAGGAACCGGCCGATCCGGCTGATCGCCGCGTCGAGATCGTCGGCGTGCGGGAGGGTGAGGATGCGGAAGTGGTCCGGGCGCGGCCAGTTGAAGCCGGTGCCCTGGACGACCTGGATCTTCTCCCGCAACAGCAGGTCGAGAACGAACTTCTCGTCGTCGTGGATCTTGTGCACGGCAGGGTCCAGGCGGGGGAACGCGTACAGCGCGCCCTTGGGCTTGACGCAGGAGACGCCCGGGATCTCGTTCAGTCGCTGCCATGCCCGGTCGCGTTGTTCGCGCAGTCGGCCGCCCGGCAGTACCAGGTCCTTGATGCTCTGCCGGCCGCCGAGCGCCGCCTGGATCGCGTACTGCGCGGGCGCGTTCGGGCACAGCCGCATGGAGGCGAGGGTGCCCAGGCCTTCCAGATAGTCGGCGGCGTGCTCCTTGGGGCCGGAGACGACGAGCCAGCCGGAGCGGAATCCGGCGACGCGGTAGGACTTGGACAGGCCGCTGAACGTCAGGCACACCAGGTCCGGGGCGAGTACCGCGGCGTGGTGGTGGACCTCGTCGTCGTACAGGATCCGGTCGTAGATCTCGTCGGCGAAGACCATCAGCTGGTGACGCCGGGCCAGATCGAGCATGCCCTCCAGCAGCTCGCGCGGATAGACCGCGCCGGTCGGATTGTTCGGGTTGATGATGACCATCGCCCGGGTCCGGTCGGTGATCTTCGCGGCGAGGTCGTCGAGGTCGGGCAGCCAGTCCGCGGACTCGTCGCAGAGATAGTGCACGGCCTTGCCGCCGGCGAGCGTGGTGACCGCCGTCCAGAGAGGGAAGTCCGGGGCGGGGATCAGGACCTCGTCGCCGTCGTCGAGCAGCGCCTGCACCGCCATCGAGACCAGCTCGGAGACGCCGTTTCCGAGATAGATGTCGTCGACGTCGACATCCGGCAGTCCGTTCTCCTGGTAGTGCTGGGCCACCGCGCGACGGGCGGAGAGGATGCCGCGGGACTCCGTGTAGCCATGGGCGCGGGACAGATTGCGGATCACGTCCTGCAGGATCTCTTCGGGGGCCTCGAAGCCGAACAGCGCCGGATTGCCGGTGTTCAGCCGCAGCACGCTGTGGCCCGCCTCCTCCAGTGCGTCCGCGTGCTCGATCACCGGCCCGCGGATCTCGTAGCAGACGTCGGCCATCTTGCTCGACTGCTTGAACTGCATGCGGCGGCCTCCCGGTCTCTCGCCCACCGCGCGGCGCGGCAGCATTCGTAACACCGTACTTGGTTTTACCAAGTGACCACTTGGAAAGTCCAACCACTTCCCGTCTATGCTGGCGTCATGTCGCGCCGAAGCTATGACCAGTACTGCGCCGTCGCACGGGCCCTGGACGCCGTGGGTGACCGTTGGACGCTCCTGATCGTCCGGGAACTGCTGGGTGGGTCCCGGCGCTACACCGATCTGCACGCCGACCTGCCGGGCGTCAGCACCGACATGCTCGCCTCCCGCCTCAAGGACATGGAACGGGACGGCCTGGTCACCCGCCGCCGCCTCGCCCCGCCCGGCGCCGCCTTCGTCTACGAGCTCACGCCGCGCGGCCGGGCCCTGCTGCCCGCGCTCACCGCCCTCGCCGACTGGGGCGCGGCCGACCTGGGAGAGAAGCGTCCGACGGATGCCGTACGGGCCCACTGGTTCGCGGTACCTCTCATCGCGCGGCTCGCCCGGCACTTCACCGAAGGTGTCGGGGTGGTCGAAATCGCCCTGGATGAAGGCGAGTTCCATGTCATGCTCGGGGCGGGCGGGCCCGACGGAACGGACGGGCCTGACGGCGCGGTCGGGCCGGGCTACGCGGACGGTGCGGCCGAACGCCCGGATGTCCGCCTCCGCATGGATACCGCGACCTGCGTCGACGTCGCGTACGATCGCCTCTCCCTCGCACAGGGCATCGAATCCGGCCGGATCGCGGTCGCCCCCTTTTGCGCCTAAACCGGCGCCGCTCTCGCGGATGTGGTTGCGCTGGGCGGAGGTTGCTCAATTCTCGCCTCGGTTGTGACTGGGCGACAGGAAATGTCCGGTATGGACAGAACGGGATGAGCACAGCATGACCACGCGCCCCCTGGCCGTCTTCGACCTGGACGGCACCCTCGCCGACTCCGGTCACCGGCAATATCTGCTCGAACGCACCCCGCGGGACTGGAAGGCCTTCTTCGCGGCGGCCACCGACGACCCGCCGCTCACCGAGGGCGTGACCCTCGCGCTGCGCAGCGCGGAGGACTGCGAGGTCGTCTACCTCACCGGCCGCCCCGAACGCTGCCGCCGCGACACGCTCACCTGGCTCGCCCAACACGGGCTCCCGGAAGGCCGGTTGTGGATGCGCCCCAACAACGACCGGCGCCCGGCCCGGCAGACCAAGCTCGACATTCTGCGCCGAATAGCCAAGGACCGCGAGGTCCAAAAGGTCGTCGACGACGATGAACTCGTCTGCGACGCATGCGAACAGGCCGGCTTCCCGGTCGTACGGGCGAGATGGGCGGCCTCGTCCGACGCGATGAAGGCTGCTCAGGGGCGGGCGGGGCGTACGTAAGGGAGACGCGGGCCGACCGGCGGCAGGGGGAACGGTGATCGAGGGGCACGAGCGAGCGGGGGGAGCGGGCGGCGCGTCCGGACGAGTCCGGCCCGTAGCAGCGCCGAGCCGAGCTGACGTGCCGTCGGCGACGAGCCCAAACACCTCGTCAGAAAGCCACACCCGTACGGCGCATACTCCGCACAGCGCCGAGTGTCCGGCCGGTCCGTTCGGCCGAACCGGCGGAGCGCGTGCGGCAGCGCCGGGTGACGCTCGGGGAATGGAACGAGTATCGGTGTCCCGGGTGCGTCCCGGGGTGTCCCGGGCGCGCCCCGGGCTTGCGCTTCTGCTGGGTGTGGCGGCGCTCGCGGGGGCCCTCGCCCCGGTCTCGCTGGGCGAGGCGGCCGGGGCGGAGGCGGCCGGCGAGATGCGGGCGGGGGCCGGGCGGCGCACGGGATCGGCCTGGCTGCCGTATTGGGGCGACACGGACGCCGCCTACCGTGACGCACTGCGGCACGCCTCCCAGCTGCACACCGTCAGCCCCTTCTGGTACGAGGCGTCCGCCGAGACCGTCAAGGGGCAGCCGGGGGCGGGGAGCGGTGACATCATCGACGGGCTGCACGACGCCGGTATCGATGTCGTGCCCACCGTGACCGAGACGCTCGACGCCCAGGCGATGGCGGATCTGACGCACGATCCGAAGCGTCGGGCCGCGCATGTCGATGCGCTGGTGCGGATGGCGGAGAGCCGGTCGTACGACGGTGTCGACCTGGATTACGAGACGATGGCCGTGACGGGTGGCAAGGCCGCCCGCGAGCGGGTCAGGACCGGTTACAACGCACTGGCCGGTGAGTTGTGTGCGCGCCTGCATGCTCGCGACAAGCAGTGTGTGATCACCGTGCTGGCCCGGGTCCGCGGGTCCGGCGAGGTGTACGACTACGAGCACCTCGGCAAGGTCGCCGACCGGGTCCGGATCATGGGCTACGACCTGCACTGGGCGGGCGGCGCACCGGGCCCGCTGTCCTCCAAGGACTGGTACGAGGAGTTTCTGCGCTATGCCACCGACACCATTCCGGCGCACAAGATCGAGGTGGCGTTCCCGGGTTACGGCTGGGACTGGACCGTCGGCAGCCGGGACCGGGCCGGGCATCTGACGTGGCAGGAGGCCGAGGCGCTGCGTAAGCGGCAGGGGGCCGACTATCTCTTCGATGCCGAGTCGGGCACCCCGCACTTCACCTACCGGCAGGACGGCCGGGACCACGAGGTCTGGTACCAGGACGCGCACGGCGTCCGGGAGCAGTTGCCGCTGCTGAAGAAGTACGGGGTGCGGGGCACCGGCCTATGGGCGCTCGGGTTCGAGGATCCGGATTTCTGGGCCGCGCTCCGTGGCGAGTAGCCGCAGCGCCGCCTCGGACGGTGAGCCTTCCACGGCGGTGTACATGATCACGCCCTGCCCGGAGCCGTCCGGGGTCTGCATCATCTCGTAGTCCAGCTCCAGCTCGCCCACCAGCGGATGGTGGAACTGCTTGGTGCCGAAGGTGCAGTTGTTGACGACATGCCGTGACCACAGACTGCTGAACTCGGGGCTCTTCATGGACAACTCACCGATGAGTTCGGCGAGTTGCTGGTCGTCGGGGTGCTGTCCCGCGGCCACCCGGAGTGCGGAGACCGCCCGGCTGGTCTCCTCGTCGCGGTCCGGGTACAGCTCCCGGGTGTGCGGGTCGAGGAACAGCATCCGCTGGGCGTTGGGGCGGTCCAGGGGACGGGCGGGGCTGTCGAAGTCGAGATGCCCGGCGATCAGGGCGTGTCCGAGCCGGTTCCATGCCAGGATCTCGAAGCGGAGGCCGAGCGCGATGGCCGGTACGTCGTCCACCGCGGCGAGCAACTGCCGTACGCCGGGGCGGACTTTGTCATGGCGTACCGGGGGGCGGCGGCGGGCCTGCGCGGGGCGGGCCAGCTCGCGCAGATGGGCCCGCTCGTCGGAGGTCAGCCGCAGGGCTCGGGCGAGGGCGTCCAGCACGCCTTCCGAGGCGTTGTGGCTCTGCCCCTGTTCGAGGCGGGTGTAGTACGCGACGCTGACGCCGGCCAGCTGCGCGAGTTCCTCGCGGCGCAGCCCCGGTACGCGGCGGCGCGCCCCGTAGGAGACCAGCCCGACGTCCTCCGGCTGCAGCCGGGCGCGGCGGGTGCGCAGAAAGTTCCCCAGATTGCCCAGGCCGGCGGGTGGGTCCGTGGCGGGTGTGTCCATGGCAGTCAGTCTCCGTCATGGAGTGGGCGGGAGCCTGTCCCTGTCAGTACCAGGGTCCAGGGGTGGTCGGTGCCAGGGTCCGGTGACGCTCGGTGCCAGGGGTCGAGGAGGTGGCCGGATACTGTTCCCTCAGAGATACCGACCGCTTAGTATGTCGCTGGCGAGGGGCCGGAGCGCCCTCCGCCCCGCCCGCATTTCCAAGGTCTGTGGAGGCACCAGGTGAAGGCATGGCGCGTACACGCGAACGGCGAGCCGCGTGCGGTGATGCGGCTGGAAGAGGTGCCGGATCCGCAGGCGGGACCCGGGCAGCTGCTGCTGCGCGTACGGGCCGCCAACATCAACTTCCCGGACGCACTGCTGTGCCGCGGCCAGTACCAGGTGCGGCCGCCGCTGCCGTTCACCCCGGGCGTGGAGATCTGCGGCGAGATCCTGGCCGTGGGGGAGGGCGCGGCCGGTGAGATCGGCGCGCGAGTGCTCGCCCAGCCCCCGCTGCCCGACGGCGGCTTCGCCGAGCTCGCGGTCGTCGACGCGGCGACCGTACGCCCGGCCCCGGAAGCGCTGGACGACGCCGAGGCCGCGGCGCTGCACATCGGCTACCAGACCGGATGGTTCGGACTGCACCGGCGGGCCTGTTTGCAGGCGGGGGAGACGCTGCTGGTGCACGCCGCGGCCGGGGGTGTCGGCAGCGCCGCCGTCCAGCTCGGCAAGGCGGCCGGCGCGCACGTCATCGGCGTCGTCGGCGGCGAGGACAAGGCCCGGATCGCCCGCGGACTGGGGTGTGACGTCGTCCTCGACCGGCGCTCCGACGACATCATCGCGGGCGTGAAGGAGGCCACCGGCGGCCGCGGCGCGGATGTCGTCTACGACCCGGTGGGCGGCGACGCGTACGCCAAGTCCGTCAAGTGCATCGCTTTCGAGGGCCGGATCGTCGTTGTCGGCTTCGCGGGCGGGGCCATTCCCACCCCCGCACTCAACCACGCGCTGGTGAAGAACTACGCGATCCTGGGCCTGCATTGGGGCCTCTACAACACCAAGGACCCGGCCTCCGTCGACGCCTGCCATGAAGAGCTCACCAAGCTCGCCGAGCAAGGTGAGATCAAGCCGCTCATCGGGGGACGGGTCCCGCTGGAGTCGGCCGCCGACGCCGTACAGCGGGTCGCCGACGGTACGTCCGTCGGCCGCCTCGTCGTAGTCCCCGGAATGGAGGAGGCGCGATGACCGACGCCGCTGACCTGCGGCGACGCGCCGCCGAGCTGCTCGCCGCGCATCCGCCCGCCGACACCGGGCCGCTGGACTTCCTGCGCGCCCGTTTCGACGCCGGACTCGCCTGGATCCACTTCCCGAAGGGACTCGGCGGGCTGGACGCGCCGCGCGCCCTGCAAACGGTCGTGGACGCCGAACTGGCAGCCGCCGGCGCCCCCGACAACAACCCCGGACGCATCGGCATCGGCCTCGGCATGGCCGCGCCGACCATCCTGCGGTACGGCACCGACGAGCAGAAGCAGCGCTTTCTCCGCCCCCTGTGGACCGGTGAGGAGGTGTGGTGCCAGCTGTTCAGCGAGCCCGGCGCCGGCTCCGACCTCGCGGCGCTGTCCACCCGCGCGGTACGCGACGATGGGGGAGACGAGGGCTGGGTGGTGGACGGCCAGAAGGTCTGGACGTCCAGCGCGCACCAGGCCCGCTGGGCGATCCTCATCGCCCGCACCGATCCCGACCTGCCCAAACACCGTGGCATCAGCTACTTCGTGTGCGATATGACCGACCCTGGCGTCGACGTCAGGCCGCTGCGCCAGATCACCGGC
The DNA here is from genome assembly GCF_040654775.1 of Streptomyces sp. NPDC050636. Lineage (NCBI taxonomy): Bacteria > Bacillati > Actinomycetota > Actinomycetes > Kitasatosporales > Streptomycetaceae > Streptomyces > Streptomyces sp. NPDC050636. Next base: position 28,083 of record NZ_JBFAIP010000012.1, on the reverse strand, counting down.
GAGGCCGAGTTCAACGAGGTCTTCCTGACCGGCGTCGCGATCCCCGACGCGCACCGCCTCGGCGAGGTCGGCGAGGGCTGGCGGGTCGCCCAGACCACGCTGATGAACGAGCGGGTCGCCATCGGCGGCGCCCGCATCCCCCGCGAGGGCGGCATGATCGGCGTGGCCGCCGAGGACTGGCGCGCGCGCCCCGAACTGCGCACCCACGATCTGCACCAGCGGCTGCTGAAGCTGTGGGTGGACGCCGAGGTCGCCCGGCTCACCGGTGAGCGGCTGCGCCAGCAGCTCACCAAGGGCCAGCCAGGACCGGAGGGTTCGGGCATGAAGCTGGCCTTCGCCCGGCTCGCCCAGGAGATCAGCGGCTGGGAGGTGGAGTTCCTCGCCGAGGACGGCCTGACGTACGACGACTGGACGCTGCGCCGTCCCGAAGGCGTCGACTTCACCGGCCGCGAGGCCGGCTACCGCTATCTGCGCGCCAAGGGGAACTCCATCGAGGGAGGCACCTCGGAAGTGCTGCTCAACATCGTCGCCGAACGTGTGCTGGGGCTGCCGCCCGAGCCGCGCACCGACAAGGACGTCGCGTGGAAGGACCTCCCCCGATGACCGACGGGACACCCCTGCAGAGCGCCGCCCCGGCGCCCGACCGCGATCCCGAGCCCGATCTCTTGTACTCCGAGGACGAGGAGGCGCTGCGCGACGCCGTACGGTCGCTGCTCGCCGACCGCAGCGATCCGGCCACTGTGGTCGCCGGCCTGGAGTCGGACGTCCCCTATGACGCCGGCCTGTGGCGCGCGCTCGCCACGGACATCGGCGGCGCCGGGCTGCTGGTCCCGGAGAAGCTCGGCGGGCAGGGCGCGAGCGCCCGCGAAGCCGCCGTCGTCCTGGAGGAACTGGGCCGCTGTGTCGCCCCCGTCCCCTATCTGACCAGCGCCGTCGTCGCGGTGACCGCGCTGCTCGGCTGCGACCCGGCAGACGCGGAGGTCGCGGCGCTGCTCGGTGCGCTCGCCGGGGGCCGGGCGGTCGGCGCGCTCGCGCTCCCGCTGGCCACCGCACCGGGCGGGGCGCCCGACGGGCAGGCGCCCGGGTCCGTACGCGCAGACCGGTCCGTACGGGCCGACGCTGACGGCGCGCTGACCGGCCGGGTGACCTCGGTAGCGGACGCGGCCGCCGCCGAGATCCTGCTCGTGCCGGCGCAGGGGCCGGACGGCCCGGCCCTCTACGCGGTCGAGGCGGCAGCGGACGGCGTACGCACGGACACCGTCATCCCCCTGGACCTCACCCGCCCCCTCGGCCACCTCACCTTCGACGGCGCCCACGGCCGCCTCCTGGCCACCGGGGACCGCGCCCGTGCCGCCATCGAACGCGCCCTCCTGACCGGTGCCGGGCTGCTTGCTTCGGAACAGCTCGGGGTGGCTGAATGGTGCCTGGCCGAAACCGTTCGCTACACGGCGGAACGCACCCAGTTCGGCCGCCCCGTCGGATCGTTCCAGGCGCTCAAACACCGTATGGCCGCCCTCTGGCTGGATATCGCCTCGGCCCGCGCGGCCGCCCGCAATGCCGCGGACGCGCTGGCCACGGACAGTCCCGACGCCGCGGTGGCGGTGGCCGTCGCCCAGGCGTACTGCGCCCCGGTCGCGGTACGTGCCGCTGAGGAATGCGTCCAACTGCACGGCGGCATCGGCATGACGTGGGAACACCCGGCCCATCTGTTCCTCAAGCGGGCGAAGAGCGACGAGATCGCCCTCGGCACGCCGGGGCGGCACCGGGACGCGCTGGCGGGTCTTGTGGGGCTGAGCGCGCCGTAGGGCGGACCGCCCGGACCGGCCGGAGTCCTCTCCCACCAGCCGGCGACGGCTCAACCCGTCAGCCGGTCATCCGGTCAACCGGTGACGGCGAAGGTCTTGCCGAAGCAGTGGGCCTCGCCGTCACCGGTGGTCACCCTCGCCGCCCGCCGGAGCCCGTCGCCTGTACGGGATAGCGGTGGATGTCCGGAAATGCGTCCGTTCGGGTAGCGTCGTATGCATGAACACCGCAACCCGTCGTGCGCTGATCGGACCAGTACTGCTCCTGGTGGCCGCCATGCTGGCGCTGGTCACCGCGTTGGCACCCGGTGCCCGTGCCGCCGGCGGTCTCGACGAGGCCGCGGCAGCCCTGAAGCAGGGCCCGGTCTACGTCGATCCCCGGGCTGCGGACCAGTTCTCCTCGGCCGAGGCGGAGGCGCTGGCCAAGAAGATCAAGGACGCCGACAAGCCGGTCTTCGTCGCGGTACTGCCGCAGGCACCCGAGTACCAGCCCCAGACGCTGCTCCGCGACCTGCGCACCAAGGTCGGCATCAGCGGTGTCTACGCCGTGGAGCTCGGCAAGGGCTTCAACGCCGGCGCCGACCCCAGGGTGATGTCGAACAACTCCGTCCAGAACCTCGTCGGAGCGGTGAAGCGCTCCCAGTACCCGACGGTCAGTGAACGTCTGAACAGCTTCGTCGACTCGGCCGACGGACAGGCCAGGGGCCACGCTCCCGCCGCCTGGGACGCGGGCGACAGCGGGTTCGACGCCGGCACGGCGATCGGCGTCGGCGCGCTGGTCGTCATCGGTGGCGGCGGCGCGTACGCCATCGCCCGCCGCAACCGCAAGCGGAAGGAAGCGGAGGAGCGCGCCGCGCTGGAGGACCTGCGGGTCGTCGTCGACGAGGACATCACCGCCTTCGGTGAGGAGCTGGACCGGCTCGACTTCAGCCCCGGCGAACCCGGCGCCGACGACGCGATGCGCGCGGACTACAGCCGTGCGCTGGACTCGTACGAGAAGGCCAAGTCGGCGATGGCGGCGGCGGAGCACCCCGGCGACGTCCAGGCCGTGACCGAGGCCCTGGAGGACGGCCGGTTCTCGCTCGCCACGCTCGCCGCCCGGCGCACCGGCGAGCCGCTGCCCGAACGCCGGCTGCCCTGCTTCTTCGACCCGCGGCACGGCCCGTCCGTCGTCGACGTCCGGTGGGCGCCGGCCGGCGGCGCCGAGCGCACCGTACCGGTCTGCGCCGCGGACAAGAGCCGCCTCGACGAGGGCCTGGAGCCGATGGCCCGTACGGTCAGAACCGCGACCGGCGACCGCCCGTACTGGGAAGCGGGCCCGGCGTACGGCCCCTGGGCCGGCGGCTACTTCGGCGGCGGCCTGCTCCCCGGCCTCCTCATCGGCACCATGCTCGGCAACATGATGATGTCCTCCCACGCGTACGGCGCCGACTACGGCGGCGCCGGTGGTGACGCCTCCGGCTCCGACTTCAACTCTGACGACTTCGGCGGCGGCTTCGGAGACGGCGGCGGCTTCGGGGACGGCGGCGGCTTCGGCGGCGGGGACTTCGGCGGGGGCTTCTGAGCCGCTGGGGCTGTCGCCCGGGTCCGGATTCTCGCGTTCCGTAGTGCCCTGGTCATGGTGATGGTCATGCCGTCACAGTGCGCACTGCGCACTGCGCTCACGGGCACCGACCGCCCGCTTGGCGCCCAGGAAGCGCGCGTAGCGCGGACGCGCCGCGAAGTCGGCATAGGTCCATACGACCGGGCGGCCGGCCTCCCGGCACAGGTGCAGGATCTGGTCCGGGCCCAGGTGGACGCCCACATGCGCGCCGTACCCCGGAGGGCGGCCTTCGGCCGGGCCGCCGTCGAAAAGCACCAGGTCCAGCGGCTGCGGCCGGTCGGTGTGCCGGGTCGCCTCTGCGTCCGCCCATAGTTCCGCCGAGCGCAACGGCGGGATCAGCAGGCCGAAGTGACGGAGCACGGCGTAGGCGTAGCGCTGGCAGTTCGCGCCCTCGGCCAGGCTGCTGTCCGGGCATTCAGGTGCCCCCGCTCCCGGATGGCGGGCGCCCGAGTAGGGGACGTTGCGGAGCGTCTCCGGGAGGTCGCGGAGGGCGTACGGCCCGTCCCGGCGCGGGACTTGGCGGTTGGTGTCGGACGTCACCGGGCCATGATGCACGGGGATCTCATCATGCCGCACGGATCGACGTCGAGGAGGCTCGACAGGCCGGATCCGACGTGTTCTCGACACCGCGAGGAGATCCCCGATGGAACGCCGCTTTCGCAAGGCAGCTCTCTGGAGCGCGACCGTGGTCGCCGTCCTGGCGACGACCAGCCCGCTCAGCCCGGCGCGCGCCGTGCCGCAGCCTGATGACCCGACGCCCCAGCCCTCACCGCGCGGCATGCTCGACGCGATGCGCCGCGACCTCGGACTGACCCCGGACCAGGCGCGTACCCGGCTGGCGCAGGAGGCCGAGGCGCAGCGTACGGCCCTAGCCGTACGCCGGGTGCTCAGCAGACCACCCGCAGGAATGTGGTTCGACAAGGCGACCGGAAAGCTCGTCGTCGCGGTCACCCGCGCCGATGACGCACAGCGGGTACGGGCCGCCGGGGCGACGCCCAAGACCGTCGCGCACAGCCGGGCCCAGCTCGCCATGCTGGTGCGGCGGATCGCGAACCGGGCCGGCGAAGGCGTGCCGGGCATCACCGGCTGGGGCGTGGACGACCGCACCAACGGGGTCGTCGTCCGAGTCAACCGTAAGGCCCGCACCGGTGAGACCGATGCCTTCGAGCGCGCCGTACGCGAACTCGGCGCGCGCTCGCGCATCCCCGTGCGCATCGAGGAGAGCGACCAGACGCCGCGCCAGCAGGGCGGGAGGGTCGTCGGCGGCGAGAAGTGGGCGTTCGGGACCGAAGGCATCTGCTCCATCGGTTTCTCGGTGACCGGACCGGACCGGTACAGGGGGTTTCTGACGGCGGGCCACTGCACCAAACACGCGGATCAGCCCGCGTACGGCAAGGACGGCAGCCGCATGGGCATCTCCAACCATGGCGGGGACGGCAGTGTGAACGGACGAGAGGGCGACTTCGGGCTGGTCGCAGTGGACGGGGCGGACTGGGCCCTGACCCCGCAAGTGATGGCTGAGGGCGGCGCCCCGGTCACCGTCACCGGCTCGCAGGAAGGCATGGAGGGGATGTCCGTCTGCCACTCCGGGGAGGCCACCGGCTGGCACTGCGGCGAGATCACCCGGACCGACCAGACCGTGGACTACGGCGTTGCCGTCATCGAGGGCCTGTCGTACACCGATGCCTGCTCGGCGCCCGGGGATTCGGGCGGTTCGTACGTGACCCAGCTCAGCCGGCCGAAGGCCGTCGGGACGCATTCGGGCGGCGGCACCCACACCTGCGGCAGTGGCTCCGGCGACACCATCACCATCTTCCAGCCGATCGGCGAGGCCTTGCAGAAGTGGGATCTGACGCTGATGACGGCGGGCTCGTCGTGACGGGCAGGCCCTGAGAGGTACGCCGTGACAGGTGTGCCGTAACGGGAATGCCAGGCTTGTTGCCGTGCTCCACCCCCGGTCCACGGGCGCCCGCCGTCGGTCGCCAGGAAATAACCCCCGGCCGTTGATCGTTGGTGCCTACGATGTGTGAAGCCAGCGGCCGGTGAGGTCCGGCGCGTCCGCCCGGGGGCCGGTGCATACGGGGAGCGGGAGAGATCGTGGCAGAGGCAGTGGGTACGGCAGCCGGGGTGGACACGGCGGAGTCGTTCGCCGTCGGAATCACCGTGCGCGGCTATGAGACGGACACGCAGGGGCATCTCAACCAGAGCGTCTATCTGCAGTACGCCGAGCACGCCCGCTGGTCGCTGCTGCAGGCGTGCGGCATACGGCAGAGCGCCATGGTGGACAAGCGCGTCGGCCCGGTGACGATCGAGACGACCATCCGCTACCTACGGGAGCTGCGGGCCGGTGACGAGGTCGAGGTGACCTGCGGGTTCGTCTGGGGCGCGGGGAAGACGTTCCGGATCGAGCAGACCGTCCGCAAGCTGGACGGGACGGTGGCCGCCGAGGTGTCCGCCGTCGGCGGGATGCTGGACCTCACCGAGCGCAAGCTGCTCAAGGACCCGCGTGAGGTCTTCCGGGATCTGGCCGACGACCCCTCGCTGCTCGGCCTCGACGCCGACTGAACCCGCGGCCGGACCCGGCGAACGCCAGCCCCTACCCCCGCCCCGGCACCACCATCACCTCCGTGCCGCCCGCCCGCATCGCTCGTACCTGCTCAGCCGGCAGCCCGTCGTCGACGATCAGCAGATCGAAGTCGGTCAGCGGCGCGAGCGCGTACAGCCCGTCCTTGGTGAACTTGGTGTGGTCCGCGACCAGTACGCTGCGCGCCGCGCTCTCCATCATTGCCCGCTTGACCTGCACTGTTTCCGGCGATGTGTGATAGCAGCGGCCGTTGGTGACGGCCGTGGTGGACATGAACAGGACATCGGCGCGAAAGGCCCGTACCGCGTCCGCGGTGTGCAGTCCCATGAACGCGTCGTATGCGGGGAAGTACGCGCCGCCCAGCGTGATGAGGGAGATGCCCGGCTCCTTCGCCAGTGTCGTGATCGCCGGAAGGGAGTTGGTGATCACGGTCAGGGGGGTGTGCTCGGTGGCCTCGTGCGCCAGCAGCAGACAGGTCGTGCTGTCGTCGAGCAGCACCGTCTGCCCGGGGACCAGCAGCGTCGCGGCGGCCCGCGCCAGCAGCTGCTTGGTCTGCGCCATGGTGGCCATGCGTTCCGCGACGCTGCCGTGGAACTGCGCCGACGGCAGCCCCGTCGCCCCGCCGCGCACCTTGCGCAGCCAGCCCTGCGCCTGAAGGGCGTCCAGGTCGCGGTGCGCGGTCATCAGGCTGATGCCGAATTCCTCGGCGAGGTCCGCGGTGCGGACGAAACCGCGGGCGATGACGGTGTCGCGTATACGGCGCCGCCGTTCCTCCTGAGCCTCGACCCGGTCCATCGCGCCGCTCCTCCGGTGTCCGTCGGTGTCCGTGCCCCGTGTGTCGCGCGGCACGGCGTGTGAATTCGCCGCGTTATGTTCGCATGGATTTAACGTAGCGCGCGCAGCGGGTACGGCGTCCACGAGCGGCAGCGGCGCGATGCAACATGGCAGGTCGCCGCCCCCATGCGAAGATTTCCGGCCACCATTGACTCCCCTTTTGGCCAGGCGGTTCGCTCACTCCATCCATCCCGCCTGCCGCCGCCGAAAGGGGAGTTTCGATGACGAACCTTCCTCCGCGTTCGCTGATCACACGCCTGGGCATTCCACCGACCCTTGCCTGGGGCTACCTCGGGCTCCTCCTCTTCATGATCGGAGACGGGGTCGAGTCCGGTTATCTCTCCCCGTATCTCATCGACCAGGGCATCTCGGAGTCCCGGGTCGCGCTGCTGTTCACCGTCTACGGGGTCGCGGCCGCCATCGCCGCCTGGCTCTCCGGAGTGCTGTCCGACCTCTGGGGCCCGCGCCGCGTCATGTGGGCCGGGCTGGGCATCTGGGGCGTCTTCCAGTTGCTCTTCCTCGTCGCGGCCCTCCCCGCGACCAGCTATCCACTGATGATGCTCGGCTACGGCCTGCGAGGCCTCGGGTATCCGCTGTTCGCCTACGGGTTCCTGGTCTGGATCGCCGGAGTGGCGCCACGCGCACGGCTCAGCACGGCCATGGGCTGGTTCTGGTTCGCCTTCACCGGCGGGCTGCCCACGCTCGGCTCGCTGGTCGCCAGCGGGCTCATCCCGCACATCGGCGCCTACGCCACGCTGTGGGCCGCGCTGGTGCTGGTGGCCGCGGGCGGCCTGATCGCCCTGCTGCTCGTCCGTGACGGGCGGGGTGACAAGTGGCCGCGGGCCGGCGGTGAGGGGCAGCAGTCCGACGGCGAGGGACCGCTCGCCACGCTCCTCGGCAGCGTCACGATCCTGTGGCGCAACCCCCGGGTCGGCATCGGGTCGCTCGTACGCGTCATCAACACGGCCTCGCAGTTCGGCTTCTTCGTGATCATGCCGATCCACTTCACCAAGACCGTCGGCTTCAGCCTCACCCAGTGGCTGCACCTGCTCAGCGCGATGTTCGCGACGAACATCTTCGCCAACCTGCTGTGCGGAGTGATCGGCGACCGGCTCGGCTGGCGCCACACCATCGCCTGGGTCGGCGGCGCCGGCTGCACCCTCAGCACCCTGCTGCTCTTCTACGTCCCGGAGGCGGCGGGCGCCAACTTCCCGCTGGCCCTTGCGGTAGCCGCCTTCTACGGCGCTACGCTGGCGGGATACGTCCCGGTATCAGCGCTGATGCCCTCACTGGAGCCGAAGCACAAGGGACAGGCGCTCGCCGCGCTCAACCTGGGCGCGGGCGCCAGCACCTTCGTCGGCCCCGCCGTCGTCGCGGCCTTCGTCGGGCCGCTCGGCGTCGAAGGCGTCGTGTGGATCTTCGCGGGGATGTACGCGGTGAGCACCGTGCTGGCCCTCTTCCTGAAGCTGCCGGACGATGCAGGTAGGGCGGCAGATGCTGCAGCGCCGGCGGACGCGGACGCAGCCGGTGCCGATGGCCGGCCGGGCACCACGTCCACCGCCTCGGCCCCGGCGTGAAAGGACCCCACTGATGTCCGTACTGACCATTGATGTCGGCACCACGATGATCAAGTCGGTGGTCTTCGACGACCAGGGCACCGAGATCGCGGTGTCCCGCCAGGCCACCGATGTCCTCCGGCCGCACCCCGGCTGGGCGGAACAGGACATGGACGCCGTGTGGAACGCCGTCGTCTTCACCGTCCGTAACGTCCTGTCGGAGCTGACCGACCCGGTATGGCTGGTCTCCTTCACCGCCCAGGGGGACGGCGCCTGGCTCGTCGACGACCGCGGCCGTCCCACCGGGCCGGCGATCCTGTGGTCCGACGGCCGGGCCGGTGACCAGCTCACGGCCTGGCAGCGCGAGGGCGTCCTTGACGCGGCCTTCCGCCGCAACGGCTCGCTGACCTGCACCGGTATGCCCAACGCCCTGTTCAGCTGGCTCGCCGCCCACGACCCGGACCGGCTGGCGCGCTCCACCACCTCGCTCACCGCCGCCGGCTGGCTCTTCCTCCGCCTCACCGGCGTCCGTGCGACCGATGAATCCGATGCCTCCGCCCCGTTCCTCGACCACCGCACCGGCGACTACGACCCGCAGATCCTCGACCTCTTCGGCCTGAGCGCGTACCGACGGCTGCTGCCGACCGTCCTGGGGGAGGAGGAGCGGATCGCCGAGATCACTCCCGAGGCCTCGGGGCAGCTCGGGCTGCCGGCCGGGCTGCCCGTCGTGATGGCCCCGTACGACATCGCCTCCACGGCCCGCGGTGTCGGCGTGGTCAACCCCGGCCAGGCCTGCAGCATCCTCGGCACCACCCTGTGCACCGAGATCGTCCGCACCGACGTCGACACCAGCGGCGAACCGTCCGGCATCAATATCGCCTACCGCGGCCGCGAGCGGGTGCTGCGCGCCTTCCCGACCCTCAACGGCGCCGAGGTGCTCGGCTGGGCCGCGCACACGCTGGGGTTGGCCGGGCCGCCGGAGCTGGCCCAGCTGGCGTTCCGGTCGGAGCCGGGCGCCCACGGGCTGATGTTCCTGCCGTATCTCTCCCCGGCGGGCGAACGCGCGCCGTTCCTCGACCCGCGCGCCCGTGGCTCCTTCTGGGGCCTGTCCCTGGAGCACACGCGCGCCGACATGGCCCGTGCCGTCTTCGACGGGCTCTCGCTGGTCCTGCGCGACTCGCTGGCCGCCGCCCGTACGGACATCACCGAGCTCCGGCTGTGCGGTGGCGGCGCCAACAGCGACGCGTGGTGCGCGCTGATCGCCGATGCGACCGGGGTGCCGACCGCCCGCGCCGGAGACACCGAACTCGGCGCCAAGGGGGCGTTCCTCACCGGCCTGGTCCGCTCCGGCGCGGAGAGCAGCATGCACAGCGCCGCCACCAAGTACGTCCGGATGCGGAGCAGTTGGGAACCGGATGCGGAGCGCGCGGAGTTCTACTCGGCGCTCTACGAGGACTTCCTCGGCTGGCGGACGATCGCCCGCGAGGCCGGCTGGCGGGGCGGCGCGGTCTGGCGGGGGAGTAGGGGGTGTCGTCAAACTCCCGCCCGGCCCGCGACGCCTGGCACGCCCGCTCGCGGCGTTGTCGGGATCGTCCCGGTACACCCAGTACCGGTACGACCCTCCGCCTTGCGATCGGACGCACCAGACGCCGCGGGCCCCGCCCTACGGGCGGACGACGGGAGTTTGACGACACCCCCTAGACCCGGCGCGGCCTCCGGGCCGCCGCCCGCGGACGACGGCATACCCCGGCAGGGCGCGGACGCGGTGCTCCCGGCCGCCGGCACCACTCGTCCGGCCGTCGGCGTCCGCCCGACCAGCGACACCACCGTCACCACCGGCCCCCGCGCCCCCACCGCCCCTGGAGGCACCCGTGTCTGACCCGCACACCCCCAGCCGCACCCCCACCCTCGACGGCACCTGGCTCGGTCTCGACCTCGGTACCCAGAGCGCCCGTTGCGTCGCCGTCGACGGCACCGGCCAGGTCCTCGCCTCCGCCTCCCGCCCGCTGACCAGCCGCCGCCAGGGCAAGTGCCACGAGCAGGACCCGGAGGAGTGGTGGACCGCGCTGGCCGGTGCCTGCCAGGAAGCCCTGCACGGCATCGACACCCGGCGGATCCGCGGACTGGCCGTCGACGGCACCTCCGGGACGATCCTCCTCGCCGACGCCGCCGGCACCCCGCTCACCCCGGGCCTGATGTACGACGACGGGCGCGCCGCCGACCAGGCCGCGGCCGTCAACGAAGCCGGGGCGGCGGTCTGGCAGGAGCTGGGTTACCGCACCATGCAGCCGTCCTGGGCGCTGCCCAAACTCCGCTGGCTCCTCGACCACGAACCCGCCGCAACCCACCGCGGAGACCGGCTGCTGCACCAAGTCGACCTGATCACCTGGCGGCTGGCCGGACACCAGGTCCCGAGCGACGCCAGCCACGCCCTCAAGACCGGCTACCACCTGGTCGAGGAGGGCTGGCCGCACAAGGTGATGGCCGAACTCGGCGTATCCGAAAGCCTGTTGCCCGATGTCGTGCGACCGGGCAGCGTGCTGGGCACCGTATGCGCCGACGCCGCCGAGGCCACCGGCATCCCGGAGGGCACCACCATCGTCGCCGGGATGACCGACGGCTGCGCCGCCCAGATCGGCGCCGGAGCCCTCGCCCCGGGCGCCTGGAACTCCGTACTCGGCACCACCCTCGTCTTCAAGGGCAGCAGCCCCCACCTCGTCCGCGACCCGGCGGGCGTCGTGTACTGCCACCGCGGGCCGGACGGCAACTGGCTGCCGGGCGGCGCCTCCAGCAGCGGCGCGGGGGTGATCTCCCAGTACTTCCACAGCGAGAACCTGGATGTGCTCACCGAGCAGGCCGAGACCCTGGACCCGGACGCGGTCGCCTACCCCCTGGTCTCCACCGGCGGCGAACGCTTCCCCTTCCGCGCACCCGAAGCCGAACCCTTCATCCTGGGACAACTCCCCACCCGCGCCGCCGAGTTCCATGCCTATCTGCTCGGCGTCGCTTGCCTTGAACGGCTCTGCTTCGACTACCTCGACCACATAGGCGCCCCCGTCGACGGACCGCTCACCCTCACCGGCGGCGGCACCCGCAACGCCTACTGGAGCCAGCTGCGCGCCGATGTACTCGGACGCACCGTACGCCTCCCGGAACAGGCCGAGGGCGCCATCGGCATGGCCGTACTCGCCGCCACGTCCTCCGGAACGGGGCTCCAGGAAGCGGCCGCAGCCATGGTCCGGATCGCCGATGAGCTGCACCCAGCCCCGGACCGAACCGCCCGCTACCTCCCCGTCTACCTCCGCTTCATCGACGAACTCACCCGCCGCGGCTGGCTCGACCAGACCGTGGCCGACCACGCCCGCAGGAGGGCTACGCAGTGACCGACTTCATCCTCGTACGCCACGGCGAGACCGTGTGGCATGCGGAGAACCGCTATGCCGGCCGCACCGATGTGCCCCTCACCGACCTCGGCCGTGAGCAGGCCGCGACACTCGCCGGCTGGGCCACCAGCGCGGGCATCACCGCCATCTGGAGCTCGCCGCTCTCCCGCGCCCGGCTCACCGCCGGCCCCGCCGCCGACGCCTGCGGCCTCACCCCACGCGTGGACGAGCGCCTCTACGAGCTGGACTTCGGCCAGGGCGAGGGGCTGACCAGGGACGAGATGCGGCACCGCTTCCCGCAGCAGCTGGACGACTTTCTCGCCGACCCGGTCGAGCATCATCTCCCCGGCGGCGAAGACCCGCGCCGGGCCGCCGGACGCGCTGCCGCCTGCCTGGCCGATATCGCCCGCGAGCAGCCGCAGGGCCGGGTCCTCCTGGTCGCCCACTCCACCCTTGTCCGGGTCCTGCTCTGCCATCTGCTGGGCATCCCGCTCGCCGACTACCGCAGGGTCTTCCCCGAGCTCCACAACGGTGCCCTCACCGAGATCCGTGTCCAGAACGGCCGGACCGCGCTCTTGCGCCTGAACACGCCCGCAATGGCCCCCGCCCCGGTCTTCCACTGACCACGTGACCACCTGACCACTCGACCGCGACCTCACCACCTGGCCGCGTTACCGACTGACCACGTCACCACCTGACCACCTTGCCACTCGCACGCCGCACAGACCGCCACCTCAGGAGACCCCCCGATGGCCACCCCCGTCCTCGCCGCCGGCAACCACTTCATCCACCCGAACCTGTTCGCCGAGGCCGTACGCAACGCGGCCGGTGACCTGCCCCTGAAGTTGCGCGAGCATCAATTCCCGTGGCCGCACACGCCCTTCGGCCCGGTGGCCGAGGTCATCGAAGCGTCCGGCACCGAGGACGAAATGATCGAAGCCCTCCAGGGCATCGAGATCTGTGTCACCGAGCACGGTCCGCTCACCGAGCGAATCCTCGCCAACTGCCCCGATCTGAAACTGTTCTGCACCAGCCGCGGCGGACCGGTCAACGCCAACCTCGAAGCCGCCACCCGGCACGGCGTCGCCGTCTGCTACGCGCCCGGCCGCAATGCCACCGCCACCGCGGAACACACCCTCACCTTGATGCTCGCCGCCGCCCGCGGCGTCGGCGACACCCACACGGACCTCCGCCGCGGCGTCTGGCGCGGCGACTACTACGACTACGACAACTGCGGCATCGAGATCGACGGCGCCACCGTCGGACTGATCGGCTACGGCGCCATCGGCAGCCGCGTGGCCAAGGTCCTGCACGCCATGGGAGCCCATGTCCTCGTCCACGACCCCTACGTACGCCCCGAAGCGCTGGCCGGCATCGCCGAGCAGGTCTCCCTGGACGAACTGCTCCGCCGTTCCCGCATCGTCTCGCTGCACGCCCGGGTGACCGACGAGACCAAGGGCATGATCGGCCGTGCCCAGATCGCCGCCATGCCCCGCGGCTCCGTCCTCATCAACTGCGCCCGGGGCGCACTGCTGGACTACGACGCGGTCTGTGACGCACTGGACTCCGGGCAGCTCTCCGGCGCGGGCTTCGATGTCTTCCCCGAGGAACCACTGCCCGCAGGCTCCCGGCTGCTGACCGCCCCCGGCGTCGTCCTCACACCGCATATCGCAGGCGGCAGTCAGCAGGTCGCGCACAAGGCCGCGCAGATCGCGGCCGCGGAGGTCGGCCGCTATCTGCGTGGCGAGCCACTGGTCAACTGCGCCAACCCCGAGGCAGTCAAGGGGAGTTGAGGTCAAGCGGGCGCGGTGGGGTCACCGGACGGGCCGTAGGTGTGCTGACCGGTGGATCACGCCCTGGCAGCCGGGCGTGGCATCGGCCGGCAGGGGGACGCGCCAGATCTGGTTGTCGTTCTCCGAGCCCACGAGCAGTGCGGTGCAGTCGGCGTAGGTGACTGCCTCGCCCTGTGCCTGGTTGGGCAGGGCGACCTCGGCGAGCTTGGTGCCGGACGGGTTGTAGACGTAGGCGGTGTTCGGCCCGAGCGGACCGCCGCTCCGCAGGACGTAGGACCTGCCGCTGGGGGAGTACGCCCCGTCGGTGGTCCATGCCGGCCCCTCGGCGGCCGGGGTGAGCGTGTTGACCTGGCCGGGCTGCGGGGGCAGCGGAGCCTTGTAGACCTTGCCGGGGGCGCCGATCGTCTTGCTGGCCACCTGTAGCTGACGGGTCGTCGGGTCGACGAGGAGCGACTCGGCGTCGTGCTTGCCGTCGGAATAGGTGAAGCGGAAGGTGGTCGGTGACACTGTCGCGTCCGCCAGCTGGTCGGGCTCGGCGAAGCGGTGGACGGAGATCTCGGTGCGGCTGGAGAGGTTGTCGCCGATGTCGCCCACATGGACCGAGGGGAGACCGTTCTGATCGGGGCCGACGGCGATGCCCTCCCAGTCGGTGTTGGTCGTACCGCTCAGTGTGAAGGTGGCCTTGAGCCGGCCGGTCGGGCCCGAACAGTCGATGGCCAGGACCTGGTTGGCGTTGCCGCTGTCGTTATGGGCGTAGAAGACGCCCGGGTGCCTGGTGCTCGACGCCATGCCGCTGAGCTCGGTGAGCCCCGCGGGGAGTGTGCACCGGGGCTCAGGCGCGGCGGGCCGAGTCGCCGTGGCGGAGGACGCTGCGGACAAGGGGCCCACGGTCAGTGGGACGGCGAGCGCGGTAGTCGCCACGAGCGTGGCGGAGAGCTTGGAGAGTCTGGACATGGGCTCAATGTGACGGCGACCGGCCACAGCGCCAAGCAGGCGGCCGGCACCCATCGGGCATGTGAGTGACAACCGGCCGGCGCGGGGCACGGCGGGGCCGCCCCACCACCGTCCCCGCCAACGGGAAAGGCCACCCCCGCAAGGAGGTGGCCTCTGCCGTGTCGCCCGCCGTCATCGGCGGGCCCGCCGTCAGCGGCGCCGGACCAGCGGGAAGGGGAGCGTCTCCCGGATGGACAGCCCGGTCAGGAACATCACCAGCCGGTCCACACCGATGCCCAGCCCGCCCGTGGGCGGCATCGCGTACTCCAGGGCCTGCAGGAAGTCCTCGTCCAGCTCCATCGCCTCCGGATCACCGCCCGCCGCCAGCAGCGACTGCGCGGTGAGCCGCCGCCGCTGCTCCACCGGATCGGTCAACTCCGAGTAGGCGGTGCCCAGTTCCGTGCCGAACGCGACCAGGTCCCAGCGCTCGGCGAGCCGCGGGTCCTTGCGGTGCTGACGGGTCAGCGGCGAGACATCGGTCGGGAAGTCCTTGTAGAACGTCGGCAGTGTGGTCTTCTCCTCCACCAGCCGCTCATACATCTCCAGGACGATGTCCCCGCGCCCCATCTCCGGCTTCACCGGCACCGCCGACGTACGGCACAGCCGCCGCAGCACATCCGGCTCGGTATCCGCGTCGACCTCCTCGCCCAGTGCCTCCGAGATCGCGCCGTAGACGGTCTTGACCGGCCACAACCCCGAGATGTCGTGCTCGACCAGCCGACCGTCGGCATCCGCCTTACGCGCCGTCGCACTGCCGAACGCCGCGACCGCCGCCCCCTGGATCAGCTCCCGGGTCAGATCGAGCATCACGTCGTAGTCGGCGAACGCCTGGTACGCCTCCAGCATGGTGAACTCGGGGTTGTGCTTGTACGAGATGCCCTCGTTGCGGAAGGTCCGGCCCATCTCGAAGACCTTCTCCATACCGCCCACGCACAGCCGCTTGAGATACAGCTCCGGCGCGATCCGCAGATACAGATCCAGGTCGTACGCGTTGATGTGGGTGTGGAACGGCCGGGCGTTGGCGCCGCCATGGATCTGCTGCAGCATCGGCGTCTCGACCTCAAGGTAACCGCGGTCGATCAGCCCCTGCCGCAGCGCCTGCACGGCCGTGCTGCGCGCCCGCACCGTCTCCCGTGCGTCCGGCGAGACGACCAGATCCACATACCGCTGGCGGACCTTGGCCTCCGGGTCGGACAGCCCGCGCCGCTTGTCCGGCAGCGGCCGCAGGCACTTGGCCGTCAGCCGCCACTGCGACACGAACACCGTCAGCTCACCGCGATCGCTCGCGCCGACCTCGCCCTCGGCCTCGACATGGTCACCCAGATCGATGTCCGACCCGAAACGCTCCAGCGTCTCGTCGCCGCTGCCGTCCCGCGTCAGCGCGATCTGCAGATCGCCCGACCAGTCCCGCAGCACCGCGAAGTGCACCCCGCCGTGGTCGCGGGTGAGCAGCACCCGCCCGGCGACGCTGACGACCTTGCCGGTACGGGTACCGGACGCGAGGTCCGGGTGCTCGGCACGGACCTCGGCGAGTGTGTGCGTACGCTGCACGCCCACCGGATACGGGTCGGTGCCCGCGGCCCGCAGCCGCTCCAGCTTGTGGTGGCGCACCCGCACCTGCTCGGGCAGCGCGGCCAGCTCCTGCTCCCGCTGCTCCGCCTCGGTGACCGGGACGTGCACCAGGCCCAGTTCGTGCAGCGACGGCAGACCCGCCGTGCTCGCCGGGGCCAGCACCTTCTTCTTGTGTCCCTTGCCCCACAGCTTGCCCAGGCTCGGTACGGCCACGAAGCCCTCGGCGATACCGGAGGCCAGACCGATCCGGGCGAGCGCGCCGGCATCCGCGTAGCACAGGAACCGCGGGTACCACTCGGGGTTGTACTTCGCGTTGGACCGGTAGAGGGCCTCCAGCTGCCACCACTTGGAGAAGAACAGCAGCAGCTTGCGCCAGACCTTCAGCACCGGGCCGGCGCCGATCCGGGCGCCTTCCTCGAAGGCCGACCGGAAGACCGCGAAGTTCAGCGAGATCCTGCGCACCCCGAACTGCCCGGCCTGCGCGCACAGCTCGGCGACCATGAACTCCATGACGCCGTTGGGCGCGGTGCGGTCGCGGCGCATCACGTCCAGCGAGATGCCGTCCTTGCCCCACGGGACGAAGGACAGCAGCGCGATCATGTTGCCGTCGCCGTCGAACGCCTCGGCCAGCAGGCAGTCGCCGTCCTCTTCATCGCCGAGCCGGTCCAGCGCCATCGAGAAGCCGCGCTCGGTCTCGGTGTCCCGCCAGGCGTCCGCCCGGTGGATGACCTCCTGCATCTCGTCGTCGGAGAGCGCCGAGTGGCGGCGGACCCGGAAGGTGGCGCCGGTGCGCTGCACGCGGTTGACGGCCTGCCGGGTCACCCGCATCTCGCGGCCGTCCAGGTCGAAGCCCGCAACGTGCAGGATCGCTTCGTCGCCGAGCTGCAGCGCGCCGAGGCCGCTGCGGGCGAACGCCTTGGCGCCGTCCTCGCTGGCGCCCATGACGGCGGGCTGCCAGCCGTACCGTACGGCGACCTCCAGCCAGGCCTCGATGGCCGGCGTCCATGCCTCACGGTCGCCGACCGGGTCACCGCTGGCCAGGCAGACGCCGGCCTCGACGCGGTAGGTGACGGCGGCCTTGCCGCTGGGGGAGAAGACGACGGCCTTGTCGCGGCGGGTGGCGAAGTAGCCCAGCGAGTCCTGGTTGCCGTAACGGGACAGCAGAGCCCGGATCCGGGACTCCTCGTCGCCGTGCAGCGCGGCCTCCATGCGCTGCGAACGGAACAGCGCGGCGGCGGCGTTCAGCAGCGCCAGCGCGCCGAGCAGGCCGAGGACGGTGCTGATCCAGTGCGGCGGATGGCCCTCGACGATCCGGCCGCCGACCAGCCCGCCGCAGACGCGATTGGCGGCCCACAGCAGCCGGTTGGCGCCGCCGGCCTCCAGCGTCCCGGGGGCGAGCGAGACCAGGCCCCAGCCGATCAGCACCGCCACCACCAGCCCGGCGGCCAGCACCAGGGCGGCCCGCAGGAACGCGCCGCGCCGGGTGATCGCGTAGAACTCGCGGTGCGAGACAAGCAGCAGTAGCAGCGCTCCGGTGCACAGGACCAGGGAGAACGCGAACTCCCAGTACCCGGCGGCCAGGAACAGCGCGTCCGCCAGCGTGACCAGCAGCATGTAGGCAACGACGAACCACAGGGCGACGCGTTTGCGCGCGGTCATCGCCGCGGCCAACAGGAAGAGGAACGCCGCATAGGCGAAGTTCGGCGCCACGGGGATGGTGAGGGTGTCCAGCCAGTAGATCACCGGTTGGAGCCCGCGCCGCAAGGGCCCGATCAGCGCCGTCAGGGCGCAGAACAGCCCCAATACGCTGAAGATGATGGCGAAGCCATTGGGGACGCGGCGCTTGAAGCGCTGCCACCCCGTAAGTTGATCCTGGTCCTGCACGGTGCTCATTCCGTCACATTAGGCTCTGAAAGGGGTCAGCTGCTCGACGAGAGGGCGCTGTTTTTCCGCCACCGGGACCAGTCGACCATCCAGTCTCCGATCCCGTTGGTCCGGTCAGCTTTCCCTCGTACGGAGGATCCGGTGACCTCGAAAGGGTCACCCACCTGGATCTTGCCGTACAGCCAGTCCGCATCCGAATCGATCATGCCGATACAGCCGGAGCTGGCGTTGGTCCGGCCCACATTGTCCGCGTTCCAGGGCGCGGCGTGCGCGTATGTCCCGGAGTTCGTGAGCTTCATCGAGTCGCGGACCATCTTGTTGTACGCGTCGCCGAGGCCCACGGTCTCGGCCCGCCCGGCACGGGCAAGATGCTGCTTCATGTTGATCGTGCCCTCCTTCGCCATCAACGGGAAGGTGCCCGTCCATGTCGCGTGCTCGGCGTCCGGCTTCCCGGCAGAGATGGGAATGCTCCTGACCTCCTTGCCGTTCTCCATGAACGACAGATGCTTCGCGTCCAGGTCGACCTTCACCACCTGGCTCCTGCCGATGCCGAAGGCCAGGTCGTAGTCCTTCGCGAAGTAGCGGCCGCCGCCGGAGTCCACCCCGTTCAGGTCGGCCCGCAGCGCGACGGTGGTGCCGGGTTTCCAGTACTCCTTGGGCCGCCAGTCGACGCGGTCCTTGCCGCTGTGGTCCTTCACCCAGCCCCATGACCCGGTCGTGTTGTTGCTGGTGGTGACCTTGAGATGCTTCTCCACCACGGCCCGGTCGGTCACCGGGAAGTCGAAGGTGATCATGATGGGCTGGGCGATGCCGACGGTGGCGCCCTGCGAGCCCGGACTGAGCACCAGCTTGTTGAGCTTGTCCGACTTGGCCGTGGTCAGCGACTCCTTGGCCTCGAACGTGCCGCCCTGGGCGTTCTTCGTCCTGGCGACCACGGAGTACTTGGTGCCCGGCGCGGTCTTCGCGCGGGAAATCCAGGCCGTGCCGCCGTTCCCGAGCCCGCCCGGCAGCCGCCGCCCCTTGGGGTCGGTGACCGTCACCTCGGTCAGCACACCGCCGCTCGCGGTCACCTTGAGCCTGTCGCCGGCCCGCACCGTCTTGGTGCCGTTCGCCGCGCCCAGCCCTACCTGCACCGGGTCCCCCTTGGACGCCGACGCCGCACTGCCGCCGCACGCGGTGAGCGCGGCCATGCCGATCAGCGGGATCAGCGTGCGGGCGACGCGCGACGGCCGGGAAGGCCGTGGGCGGGGGACGGCGGGCAGGCTCATGGGCGGGGCTTTCCGTCAGTGGTGCGGGTGGGGGGCGATGTCGGCCGCTAAGACGGTCGATCGTGGTGCCTCGTTGCGGGGAGTGATGTGATCCACGCCACATCACCACCGTGTTGAGGGGTGCTGCACCAGTCAGAGGATTACAGCCAGTGACCCGCAGTCATCACCCGATCGGCGCATCCAGCCTCGAACCGGGCATACCCGAAATACGCCAAACTGGCCACCCATTGCCGCCCGTTCGGGCGGCGGTCGAGGAGGTGTCCCATGGCTATTTCGATCTCTATCGTGCTCCTGTTGACGATCTTGGCGGCTATCTTCCTGCGCAGCGGAAAACTGAAGTTCTCGCACGCCCTGGTATGCGGGCTGCTCGGCTTCTACCTGGCGAGCAGCAGCCTCGCCCCGGAGATTCACAATGGGCTCTCCGGCGCGGCGGATGTGGTGAGCAGCGTGCGCCCGTGACGGTGTCCGCCTACCGGAACCTCATCCTCGCCACCCTCGGATTCACCATCACCTTCTGGGCGTGGAACCTCATCTCCCCGCTCGGCAACGCCTTCAAAGCCGGCCTCGGCCTGACCAGCTTCGAGGAGGCGGTGCTGGTCGCCGTGCCGGTGCTGGTCGGCTCGCTGGGCCGGGTGCCGGTCGGCGCGCTCACCGACCGGTACGGCGCCCGGCTGATGTTCCCGCTGGTCTCCGCGCTCACCATCGTGCCCGTGCTGCTCCTCATCCCCGCCAGGCACAGCTATCCCACGCTCCTCGCCGCCGGCTTTCTGCTCGGCCTCGGCGGCACCACCTTCGCCATCGGCATCCCGCTCGTCAACGGCTGGTTCCCGCCCGGCAAACGGGGCCTCGCCCTGGGCATCTTCGGTATGGGCATGGGCGGCGTCGCGCTCTCGGGCTATCTGACCCCCCGCATCCACAAGTACGACGAGAACCTGCCGTACCTCGTCGTCGCCGTGGCGCTCGCCGTCTTCGCGATGCTGGCCGCGCTGATGATCACCGACGCCCCGGACCGGCCCGTCCCGCAGACCTCCCTCGCCACCCGCCTCGCCGCGGCCGGCCGGCTCCGGGGCACCTGGGAACTGGCCGCGCTGTACGCGATCGGCTTCGGCGGCATCGTCGCGTTCGGCGTCTATCTACCGACCTATCTGCAGACCTGGTACGGCCTCGGCGTCACCGACGCCGGCACCAAGGCCGCCGGATTCGCGCTGGTCACCGTCGTCTTCCGGCCCATCGGCGGCTGGTGCTCGGACCGGGTGCACCCGGCCGTCGTCACCGCCTGGGCGCTCGGCGTGGTGGCGCTGCTCGCCGTCGTCCAGGCCCTGGACCCGATGCTGTACCCGGTGGGCACCATCGACTTCCTGG
The DNA here is from genome assembly GCF_040654775.1 of Streptomyces sp. NPDC050636. NCBI lineage: Bacteria > Bacillati > Actinomycetota > Actinomycetes > Kitasatosporales > Streptomycetaceae > Streptomyces > Streptomyces sp. NPDC050636. The sequence continues at coordinate 7,449 of NZ_JBFAIP010000012.1, read as the reverse complement.
TCATGGCGGCGGGCCTGGGCGCCGCCAGCGGCTCGATCTTCGCCCTGGTCTCACGGGTCACACCACAGGGCCAGGTCGGCAGCGTCACCGGCATCGTCGGTGCCTGCGGCGGCCTCGGCGGCTTTGTACCGCCGCTCGTCATGGGGGCGGTCTACAGCGGCAAGGGCTCCTACTCCATCGGCTTCATGCTGCTCTCCGACCTGGCGCTGGCCGGCTGCGTCTATGCCTTCGGCCGGATGCGCACCGCGGGCGCCGAGGCCACCGGGACGCCTGCTTCACCCGCCTCACCCGGCTCACCCGCCTCACCTGAGTGAGAAGATCCCGATCGCGTTCGGCACCGGCCGCTCCGCACCACCCGAAGGATGGTTGCGTACGACGACTCCTGTGTCATTCGGGTCGTACCGGTCGAGGGCGATCTCGTCCGGGTCGTACGGGGCGTCCGGGTCATCCGGGTCGAGGGTCATGGCATCCGGGTCGTACGGATCGCGCGTGACAAGCGTCGAGGACCCGCCGCCGTCCAGATCAACCGCGTCCCGCGCGCCCAACCGGCCCATCACATCCGCCAGTTCACGTACCGTCAGACCGGCCTCACCCGGCGTCCCGTCCAGCGCCATCAGATACAGCACCCGGCCGCCGCCCCCGGTTCCCGCAGCGGTCCGCACCGCCGAGGTGACCGTGTCCAGGCCGCCCACCGGCCGGTCGTCCCGCAGGATCGGAAAGCCGCCGACCGCGAACCGCAGCGGCACCGGCCCCTTGCCCACGAGACGACGGCCGATACTCACCGGATCGCCGATATGCAGCTTGCGCAGCTGCCGCGCCCCCTCCTCACGGCCCACCAGCACCACACTCCCCGCGGCGACCCCACCACCGCCCGGCCGCTCCGCGAGCGCCACCACCCGCCCGTGCCGGACCGTCACCTCGGCGGTCTCCGCAGTGCACGGCGCCGCCCGGTCGGTGTCCGTACCGCAGGTCGCCCGCACCCGGGACGTGGCACCCCACCGCGCGGTGTACGCCCCGATACCGTCCACCGGCAGCGCGTACTGGTTGAGCCCGCGCAGCGGCAGTGTCCCCTCAGCGGTCCGCACCGCACCGCGCAGCGCCAGCCGGTCCAGTCGCGCCCGGCGGTCGTAGCCGACGCCGATGACGTCCTCGGTGGACGCGCCGGGCGGCATGACCGGGCCGAACCGCTGCCCGTCGGGCACCGCGCCCTTCAGCTCCCGCCCGGACGCGACCGCCGGTCCCACCGGGGCGCCGGTCGCCTCCACCCCCGGGTGCTGGGCCTCGCTGATATTGAAGAAGTCGCCGTTGACGGCCCCCACCGCGCCCCGCCCCGCCGCCAGTTGGGACACCGGTGACCGTGCGCCGACCGCCCCCGGATAGAGCAGATCCACCGAGACCCGCGGATCGGTGAGATCGACCGTCAGCAGATGCCCGTGCGCGGTGCCGCGCGGCACCGTCACCAGGAACTCGCCGTACTCCACGCCGGGCGCCACCGGCACCGCATCCGAACGGCGGAAGGTGTCGCCCGCGGCGGTGGCCCGCGCACCGCCGGCCACCCCACCGCCGGCCAGCACGCCCCACGCCACCAGCACCGTCAGTACCGCGCGAACACGACCGAATCGCTGCTTCACGAGCCCCCCTGACGTCGCGCCAACTGTCCCAGGTGCCGAAGACGCCCACTATGACCCGCAGATGTCAGGAATCTGCACACTCGTCGAACGGCCGCCGTGTCGCTCGCCGCCGCCCTCGTCACGAACCTGGCCGCACCCGCACCCGCACCCGCACTCGCACCCGCCGTCCGTGACCGCCCAGCCCGCCCCACCGGCCCCGTACCGCTGCCACACGCCCACGCGCACGCCCACGCGCACAAGGACTACGAGCACCCCGGGCCGAACGCCGGGCCCGGAGGCTTTTCTGCCCGGCTGGCTGAGTCAGCGCGCCGCCTTGACCAGGTCCATGTAGCAGGCCCAGTTCCAGTACTGGCCGGGGTCCTTGTGGTCGCTGCCGGGCACCTCGACATGACCGATGATGTGCTCCCGGTCCTTCGGGATGCCGTAGCGGTCGCAGATGGCGGCGGTCAGCAGGGCGGACTGCTCGTAGAGCGCGTCGGTGAAGTACTCCGGCTTGTCGATCCAGCCCTCGTGCTCGATGCCGATGCTGCGGGTGTTGTAGTCCCAGTTGCCGGCGTGCCAGGCGACATCCCGCTCGCGTACGCACCTCGCGATATAGCCGTCGGCGGACCGTACGACATAGTGCGCGGCCGCCTTGTGGTTCGGGTCCTGGAAGAGCCGGATGGTGTCCTTGTAGGTCTCCTGGGTCACATGCACCACGACCAGGTCGACCGGATACTGCGTCGGCCGGTCGGCGGCGGTGTAGTTGGCGGGGTCGGCCGGAACCCAGTGGCAGGGGGGATAGTCGGCGGAGCCCAGCGGGACGCCGCTCTGAGCGGTGCCGTCCGGCGGGCCGGCGGGGGGCGGGGTGTCGCCGGGCACGTCGGCGGGGGGCGGCATCGCGCGTGCGGTGGTCGCCGTGAGGGGGGTGAGTGCGGCGGCCGCGGCAAGCGCGGCCGCGCCGGTGAGCAGACGTCGTCGGGCCGGGAGGGGGCGGTCGTGCTCCATGTGAACTCCTGACAAGGACCGAGAGGGTCGCGTACATGTCACGCACATGTGATGTGTTCATCATGCGTACATAAGACATGCCCTGCCAAGAGAAGGGACGAACTGCCAATGGCCAGACCAAAGACGGAACAACCAGGTCAGAAGAGCGGCGCACCTGATTGGGCGTCACCCGGGTGCCGTACCCCCGGCCCTGGCCCCAGGGCGGAGGTGCGGCACCCGGCCGGCCGGACGCCGGTCAGTGACCGATCTCTACGTCCTCCAGAATGCCCAGCGCGTCCGGCACCAGCACCGCCGCCGAGTAGTAGGCGCTGACCAGGTACTTGATGATGGCCTGCTCATTGATTCCCATGAAGCGCACCGAAAGCCCCGGCTGGTACTCGTCCGGGATACCGGTCTGGTGCAGCCCGACCACACCCTGATTCTCCTCGCCGACCCGCATCGCGAGAATGGAGCTGGTCTGGTCCGGATTGATCGGGATCTTGTTGCACGGCAGCAGCGGAATGCCCCGCCAGGCACGGACCGCCGTACCCGCGACCTCCGCACCGGTCGGATAGATCCCGCGGGCGTTCCACTCCCGCCCGATCGCGGCGATCGTGCGCGGATGCGCCAGCAGGAACTGCGTCTTACGGCGCCGCGAAATCAGCTCGTCGAGGTCGTCCGGGGTGGGCGGGCCGCTGCGGGTGTGGATGCGCTGCTTGAGATCGGCATTGTGCAGCAGCCCGAACTCGCGGTTGTTGACCATCTCGTGCTCCTGGCGCTCGCGCAGCGCCTCCACGGTCAGCCGCAGCTGCTGGTCCAGCTGGTTCATCGGGTCGTTGTAGAGGTCCGCGACCCGCGAGTGAATCTTCAACACGGTCTGTGCGACGCTCAGTTCGTACTCCCGCGGCCCGCGGTCGTAGTCGACGAAGGTGCCCGGCAGCTCCGGCTCGCCGACATGCCCCGCGGCCAGCTCGATCGCCGCCTCGCCGTGCTTGTTCTGCGCCGGTACCAGCGCCGAGCGGAAGTTCTCGACATGGTCGCGCAGCGCCTCCGACCGGTCGAGCACCGCCTCGTACTCGCTGCGCGGCAGCGTCAGGACGGTCACCCGGGTCACCGCCCGTACCGAGTGCTCCCACTCCGCGTCCGCCGTCAGCAGCGCCGCCTCGCCGATCGCGTCACCGTCGGCCAGCACTCCCAGGACCGTCTCATCGCCGTACTTGCCGGTGCCGAGCCGGTCCAGCTTGCCGTGCGCGATCAGGAAGACCCGGTCCGTGGGCCGGCCCTTCTCGGCGAGGACGTCGCCCGGCGCGAACTCCTGCTGCACGAACCGGTCGGCCAGCGCCTCCAGCGTCGCGGGGTCGTCGAAGCCGCGCAGCGGCGCCATCTCGCGCAACTCCGCCGGAATCACCCGGACTTCGGAGCCCTGCGAGATGAACTCCACCCGGCCGTCGCCAAGTGTGTGGGTAAGCCGGCGGTTGACCCGGTAGGTGCCGCCGGAGACCTGCGCCCAGGGCAGGATGCGCAGCAGCCAGCGGGACGAGATGCCCTGCATCTGCGGGACGGTCTTGGTCGTGGTCGCCAGCTTGCGCGCCGCCGAGGTGTCCAAGCTTGAACGGTTCTGCTGGATCTCGGAGGGCTGCGGGACGGACGTCGGATCCACAGACGTGGTCATGAAGAAAGCTCACCTGTTCTGGTAGGTGCTGAGGTGCTGAGGTGCTACGAGGGCGTGAATACGTTGAGTGCTGGGGCCGCCGCGTAAGCACGCCTCCGTGCCGGATACGGCATAGTGAACTCCGGGAGTCCATAGGACTGCCTGGTGGTGCGCTATTTCCTTCCGCGCATCGTTCAGTGCCCGACTTCCACGTCTTCGAGAACGCCCAGCGCATCGGGCACAAGAACCGCCGCCGAATAATAGGCGCTGACCAGATAGTTGACGATGGCCCGGTCGTCAACTCCCATGAAACGCACCGAGAGGCTCGGCTCGTACTCGTCGGGAATCCCATTGCGGTGCAGACCGACTACGCCCTGATTCTCCTCGCCGGTACGCAGCAGCAGAATGGAACTCGTCCGCTCCTTCGTCACCGGGATTTTGTTGCACGGGAAGATGGGCACCCCCCGCCATGACGGCAGCGAATGCCCCATGAAATCGACCGCCGTCGGATACAGCCCGCGCGCGGTGCACTCCCGGCCGAACGCGGCGATCGCCCGCGGATGGGCGAGCAGAAAGCCCGGGTCCTTCCAGACGGTCGCGAGCAGGTCGTCGAGGTCGTCGGGGGTGGGCGGACCGGTGCGGGTGTGGATGCGCTGCTTGAGATCGGCGTTGGGCAGCAGCCCGAACTCCGCATTGTTGACCATCTCGTGTTCCTGGCGTTCGCGCAGCGCCTGGATGGTCAGCTTGAGCTGTTCCTCGACCTGGTTCATCGGGTCGTTGTAGAGGTCGCCGACCCGGGTGTGGGTGCGCAGTACGGTCTGCGCGACGCTGAGTTCGTACTCCCGCGGGGCCAGGTCGTAGTCGACGAAGGTGCTGGGCAGGGACGGCTCGCCATGGTGCCCGGAGGCAACGGAGACCGCCGATTCGCCGCTCGCGTTGATCGGACGCTCCGGGCCCCGCCCGACCGTCGCGAGATGTTCCCGGAGCTCGGGCGAGCGGCCGATGACCTCCTGCGCCGCCTGCCGGGGCAGCGCCATGACGGTCACCCGCGTCACCGCGCGGTAGCTGAACTCCCAAGTCGCATCGGTGCTGGTGAGCGGCTCGTCACCGAGGTGGTCGCCGCCGGCCAGCGCTTCGAGCGCGGTCTCGTCCCCGTATTTGCCGGTGCCGATACGGTCGACCCGACCGTGCGCGATCAGCACAAGCCGGTCCCCGGGCCCGCCGGCCTCGGCGATCAGTTCGCCCGGGGCGTACTCATGCTGGGTGAAGCGTTCGCCCAGGGCCCCGAGCACCTCGGTATCGGTGAAGTCCCGCAGCGCGGGCAGTTCCCGCAGCTCATCGGGGATGATCGAGACATCGGTGCCGGCGATGTCGAAGTCGATGCGCCCGTCGCCGACGGTGTACGCCAGCCGGCGGTTCACGCGGTACGTACCGCCGGATACCTGCACCCAGGGCAGCAGTCTCAACAGCCAGCGGGAACTGATGCCCTGCATCTGCGGCGGGGTTTTGGTGGTGGTCGCCAAATTCCGCGCAGCGGTGGTGCTCAGACTTGAATTGGGGGTATCTTCAGTGTTTCCGTTCAGCGTCTGGTCGGCAATCGTCACAATGCTCCACCTATCTCTTTCGAAGGGTGCGACGCGACCAGTCCGATGCCCCATTTCAAGGGGAGTTCGTCGGCAGCCCGCCAAGGCGAAGATAGTGGCGCTGTTTTTATCAGCACAATCGCTCGAACGGGTGGCATGGAAATCCCTTTCCATGGAAAGGTTTAGCGGATTCGGTTGGGGGGAGAGTCTGTCGGGGCGCCGGCGGAAAGCGGATCGTCCAGAAGAGCCCGCAGGGCCGAATGCGCCGCCCCCAGCAGCGGTCCGTCCGCCCCCAGTCGCGATACCGCCACCAAAGGGCGGCCGGGTTGTCCATTGACGGCGACATCCGCTGCGACGGCCGTCCGCAGCGCCAACTCCCGCTCCAGGGACGGCAGGATCCAGGGCGCGAGCCCGGCCAGCGCGCCGCCGAGGATCACCGCCCGTGGATCGAGCAGATTCACCGTCCCGGCCAGCGCGATGCCCAGCGCCGTCCCCGCCCCCGCCAGCGCGCGGACGACGGCCGCGTCCCCGTCGGCGGCCCGGCGCGCGAGCAGCGCGATACGGGCACCGGGCCCGGGGAGCCCGGCCGCCGCCTCATCGGGCGTCAGACCGCCCGCCCGCAGTACGGCCTCCTCGCTCGCGTACTGCTCCAGGCAACCACGCCCGCCGCAGCCGCACGGCAGGCCGTCCGGATGGACCGGCACATGCCCCAGCTCCCCCGCGAACCCCCTTGCCCCACGCAGGAGTTGACCGTCCACGACGATCGCGGCACCGATGCCGATCTCGGCCGAGACATGCACGAAGTCCGACGGCGGCGCCAGCCCGGCCGCGCCGCCGCCCAGCCGCAGTTCGGCCAGCGCGCCGAGATTGGCCTCGTTCTCGACGGTGAGCGGGATCGGTGTGCCGCCGCCGGGGGAGTCGCATCCCGCGGACCTGACCCGTACGGAGGCCAGGCCCGGCGCGAGATCCGCCTCCCGCCAGCCGAGGTTGGGGGCGTGCACGACGGTCGACGAGCCGCGTGCCACCAGACCCGGGACCGCGATCGCCAGGCCGGCCGGGCGCAGCCCCTCGACGGCGATGCCCGCCGTCACCTCCGCCAGCAGCGCGGACAGCCGCCGCAGTACGGGGCCGGGCTCACTGTGCCGGTTCGCCGCTTCGATCGCCACCCTGGCCCGGACCCGGCCGCGCAGATCGACCGCGCACACGGCGAGATGGTCCACGCCTATCTCGGCCCCGATCCCGGCCGGGCCGCGCTCACTGACCGCCAGCTCGCTGCCCGGCCTGCCCCGGCCGCTGGGCGCCGCCCGCCCCGTCTCGACCAGCAGCCCGGCCCGCAGCAGCTCATCGACGAGCGGCGCGACGCCCGCCCGGGTCAGCCCGATCCGTGCCGCGACCCCCGCGCGCGAGACCGGCCCCTCCGCGGCCACGGCCTGGAGCACGCGGGCCAGGTTGCGGCGGCGTATGCCGTGTTGGGTGTCGCGGGCGGGGGTGGCGGGCATCGGGCATCCTCCGGAAACGATTTTGATCTTCGCCCCCCCCCCCCCCCCCCCCCCGGGGGGGGGGGGGGGGGGGGGAAATTGGGTGGTTGTTGGGGGTTTTAAAGGGTGTGGGGGGGGAA